>JAJZHU010000269.1 GCA_021798375.1 Pseudomonadota bacterium
GGCCTTTCTTAGCGTTGGGTTTTTGATTCTTACCCTGGAACATCTTCAACATGCGGGCAGTTACCGCAAAGCCGCCGAAGATGTTCACGCTGGCCAGCATCACCGCCGCGAACCCGAACCAGCGAGCCGGTCCGGCGACAGAAAGCCCGGTGGCAAGCATGGCGCCCACCACGATCACCGATGAAATGGCGTTGGTCACGGCCATCAGCGGGCTGTGCAGCGCGGGGGTCACGTTCCACACCACATAATAGCCCACGCAGCCCGCGAGCAAAAAGATCGCGAACAGATAAATAAAGTTTCCCATCACGCAGCTCCCAGCAGACGCGGATGCACCACGGATCCACCGCGGGTGAGCATCACGCCGCGCACGATATCGTCGGTCTCGGGCAACACCAGCGCCGCCGTTTTTTTGTCGAAAAATAAGGTCAGGAAGGTCATCAGGTTGCGCGCATAGAGGTTGGTGGCGGCCACGGCAATGCGGCCGGGCCAGTTGTTCCAGCCCAAAATAGTCACGCCGTTCGGGGTGACGATGCGCGAGCCCGGCACGGTGCCGGCGCAATTGCCGCCGGCCTCGGCGGCCAAATCGACGATCACGCTACCCGGCTTCATCGCCGCCACCATCGCCGCGCTGACCAGTTCGGGCGCACGACGGCCCTGGATCAGCGCGGTGGTGATCACGATATCGCTTTTGGCCACCGTGGCGAGCATCAACTCGGCCTGGCGGCGCTTGAAATCATCCGACATTTCCTTGGCATAGGCGCCGGTCTGGGTGGCGGTTTCGGCATCTTCGATGCCGACGAAGCTGGCGCCCAGCGACTTGATTTCATCCTTGGCGGCCGGGCGCACATCGGTGGCAGAAACCACCCCGCCCAGACGCCGCGCCGTGGCAATGGCCTGCAACCCGGCCACACCGGCGCCGACCACGAACACGCGGGCCGGAGCCAGCGTGCCGGCGGCGGTCATCATCATGGGGAAACCGCGCCCGAAGGCCTCGGCGGATTCGATCACGGCGCGGTAGCCGGCCAGATTGGCCTGCGACGACAGCACGTCCATCGATTGCGCGCGGGTGATGCGCGGCAGCCATTCCATCGCCGCCACATCGACGCCCAACGCCGCCATTTCGGCGGCGGAAGCGGGATCTGGGTTGGCGATGCCGACCCAAAGCGCGCCGCGGGGGATGAGATTGCGTTCGGTGGCGCCAGGCAGACGCACGCCGAACACCACATTGGCGCCGGCCAGCGTTTCGGCGGCGGTGGCCGCCACCCGCGCGCCAGCCTCGGCATAGGCGGCATCGTCGATGCCGACGAAACGCCCGAGCCCGGACTCGACGGCGATTTCCATGCCGAGTCCTATAAGTTTACGCACGGATTCCGGCGTTGCCGCCGCGCGCGTTTCATCAGTTTCACGTTCTCGCAATACGGCCAAGCGCATTGGGCTTCCCTCCTTGAGGTGATTTTGTGGGGACTATATGGATTTGTCGCCAATATGGAAGGGGCAAATTGGCGCAAAATAGTGCACTATCACGCCAACCGAACGGGGCGATCAATATAAACGACGGGCGGAACCCGATCCGACCTTATGGATCCAATCCGAGGGAGGCGAAATCTTCTTTCCCAAAAAAGAGGATTTTCCCCGCGTCTGGCTTATACCCCCTTGACCATCACGTAACTTCCCGGCGCGTCCTCGATCGCCTTTAATTTTCCTTTGCCCGGCACGCGGGGCGGCACGCGGGTATTATCGAGATTGATGATCCAGCGTTGCCAATCCGGCCACCACGAACCCGCTATTTCGGTGGCGCCATCGAACCATTGCATCGGATCGCCCGGCAGATCCTGGTTCACCCAATGGCTGTATTTGCCGGAGTCGGGTGGGTTGACCACGCCCGCGATGTGGCCCGACGCGGCCAGCACGAAGCGGTTTTTGCCGCCCAGCAGGGCCGTGCCGCGATAGGTGGATTTCCATGGCGCGATATGGTCTTCGCGGGTGGAAAGGAAATAGGCGGGGACTTTGATGTTTGAAAGATCGATTTTTTCGCCGGCCAGTTCGATGCCGTTTGGATCTTTTAGTTTATTGTCCTGATACATGTTGCGCAGGTAAAAGCTGTGCATGGCGGCGGGCATGCGGGTGCTGTCGGAATTCCAATAGAGCAGATCGAACGGGAACGGATCGTTGCCCAGCAGATAATTATTCACCACGAACGACCAGATCAGATCGTTGGCGCGCAGCATATTGAAGGTTTGCGCCATCTCGGAGCCTTCGAGATAGCCGCGCGAATTCATTTTGGCTTCCAGTGCGCTGATTTGTTCTTCGTCGATGAATACGCCAAGTTCGCCGCTCTCGGCAAAATCGAGCAAAGTGACGAAGAAGGTCGCCGAGACGATGCGATCCTGGTGTTTGGCGGCGAGCCAGGCGAGGGCGCAAGACAGCAGCGTGCCGCCCAGGCAATAGCCGATCACATTGACCTGCTTTTCGCCGGTGGCTTTTTCGATGGCGTCGAGCGCGGCGAGGATGCCGTCGGTCAGATAGCGTTCAAAACTATAGCCGGCGAGTTTTTCATCGGGATTGACCCAGGACACCATGAACACGGTGTGACCCTGCGACACCGCCCAGCGCACGAAGCTGTTTTTCGGCCGCAGATCGAGGATGTAATATTTATTGATCCAGGGCGGCACGATCAAAAGCGGACGTTTCAGCACATCCTCGGTGGTGGGGCTGTATTGGATCAACTGCAACAGTTCGTTCTGAAACACGACCTTGCCCGGCGTGGAGCCGATGTCCTTGCCGAGGGTGAAGGCTTCCATGTCGGTCATGCTGATCGAGAGCTTGCCGCGTCCGCGTTCAAGATCCGACAGCAGATTGGACAGACCCTTGATCAGATTTTCGCCGCCGGTGTCGGCGGTTTTGCGCAATACCTCGGGGTTGGTGAGGAGGAAATTGCTCGGGCTCATCGCATCGACGAATTGGCGGGCGTAGAAATCGATTTTCTGCGCGGTTTTGGCGTCCATGCCGTCGGCTTTTTGCACCACGTCGTTCACGTAACGCGCCGACAGCAGATAGGATTGTTTGATAAAATCGAAAACCTCGGAGTCTTTCCAGGCTTCGTCCTTGAAACGGCGGTCCTTGGGATCGGATTCGATCACCGGGTTGGCTTCCACGCCCATCACCCGCCGCGCGGTGTTCTGCCACAGGGTGGTGTAATCTTGCCAAAATTGCACCTGGGCGTGCAGCAACCCGGTCGGATTGGCGATCAGCTTGCTGGTCATTTCCAGAAAGGCCTTGCCGATGTTCAGCGGGTCGAAGCTGGTGGTTTCGGTGGACTGGCGTTTGAGCCAATCGCCGACGATGCGTTGCGAACGCTCGGCGATATCGCCCATCGAACGGCTGAGCATCGCGGGATCGGGGAGCTTGAAATCGGGGCCTTGGGATTCTGTCCCTTTGGTGTCGTCCGTTCCGGGCATCGACGTGTCCTTTCCGTTGCGTGTCAGCTGCGCTACATCTTGAGGGCGGAGCCTGAAGCAGGTTGGCGCAATGGTCAATGCAGGGTGGCACATGGTTGGGAAGCGGTGGACGCGATTGTTGTGTCCGATTCTGTTGGGCGGCGTTTTGGCGGGCTGCGGCGACAAGCCGGTCGGGCCTGAAAGCTGGTGGCATTCCTATGAGGGCGGGTTGATCGCGCAGGATCGGCCGCCGCCGCCGCTGGCCACTGCGCCCTACCCCAATTTTGCCGGGATGCCGCCACGCCCCAAATTATTGTCCGAAAAACAGCGCGACACGCAGATCGCGGGGCTGGACGAGGCGCGCAACCTGTCACTCGCGGCGGCGGCCAGTGC
>JAJZHU010000270.1 GCA_021798375.1 Pseudomonadota bacterium
CCCCACCAGGACGATCTCAAAGCCATGCAAGGTGACATCAGGTCGGCGCGGCAGCAAGCCGATCTGGTGCTGGTGTCGCAGCATTGGGGGTTGCACATGGAGGAAGCCACGATCGCCGATTATCAGCCCGTGGTGGCCAGGGCAGCGATTGATGCCGGGGCCCACGCCGTGCTGGGGCATCATCCCCATATTCTGAAAGGCGTCGAGTTTTACGCCGGCGCACCGATTTTTTACAGTCTGGGCAATTTCGCCATCGATCAGCCCCATTTTTTTGATCCGAACATCACAAAGACCGACAGCTTCAAGCATCTGGCCAGTCTGCATCCCGATTTCAGGCTTGATCAGCTCTATGTGCTGCCGGAAGATACGCGGATGACCGGCATCGTGCGTCTGCGATGCTCGGCACGCGGCGTCGAGCAAACCGACTTCATTCCCGCCTGGGCTCTCGATGACAGCGCGCCGCTGGTGGTTTCCGCGGATGACCCGCGATTTGAACGCGTCGCCGCCTATCTTGAAAAAATCTCGCACAAAGCCGGCTTCACCACCCACTTTGAACGGGCGGCAGACGCGCTGCGGTTAAGTGCAAACTGAGGAGTTCTCGACACCTCGGTGCAATCGCTTGAATCATTTGGCAGTTTACGGCAGTGTCCGGACATGAGCGAACGCCCCACCCTTGATGATGTAGCCGCGGAAGCCGATGTTTCATCCGCGACCGTATCGCGCTACCTCAACAATCCCCGCGTTGTTGCCAAAGCCACCGGCGAGATAATCCGCGCGGCGATCGAAAAGACCGGTTACATTCCCAATCTGTTGGCAAGCGAGCTTGCCAGCAGCAAAAGCCGCCTGGTGGCGGTGCTGACCCCGCATTTGCAAGACACAATCTTCAACGACACCATCGAAGCCATGATCGAGGCGCTTTCCGCCACGGGGATCAACGTCATGCTGGGGCTTACCGGCAACAGCCCTGCCAGAGCCGATGAACTGATCACCGCCGCTATCAGCCGGCGGGCCGACGCGATTATCACGACCGGATCAATCACCGAACATACCGCTGAACTGGTGCGCCGCAGCAAGACGGTGTTCATCCAAATGTGGGACCTGCCGGAAAAGCCGATCGGCATCGCGGTGGGATTTTCGCACCCGGCGGTTGGCAGGGAACTGGCCCGGTTCGTTGCCAAACGTGGCTACCAGTGCCCCCACCTCATCACAGCCAATGGCCAACGCGCCGCCATGCGCCGGGATGCCTTTCTGGAAGAATGGAAGCTGTTGGGCGGTGAGACGCCTACCGAAGATGCTGTCGATATCCCATCCCGCTTTGGGCATGGTCGCGGGGTCTTTGCGCGGATCAGACGTTTGCCCCGGATGCCCGATGTGGTGATATGCGGGTCCGACTATTTGGCGCAGGCCATTATTGTCGAAGCGCATGCGGCGAATATGCGGGTTCCCGATGATTTGGCGGTAATCGGTTTTGGCAATAGTTCGTTGGCCGGAGAGATGCGGCCAACAATCACCACGGTGGAAATTGATGGTCGGCGCATCGTCCGTGAAGCAATCACGGCAATCACGGCGGTCCGCAATCAGACTGTGCGCACCCCCGCGGAACGAATCATCGACGTGGGATTTCGTTTGGTGGCGCGCGAAAGCGCGTGAAGTTGAAGCACGATCAGACCGCTCGCCCCCGCTGCGCGAGCATCAGCCCCACCGCGGACACCGCCAGAATGGCGATGGCCATGGCCAGAGGGGTGCCAATCGACAAGCGCGCAATCAGCGAGGCGGTTCCACCGCTGACGATCATCTGCAACGCGCCGGCCAGACTGGCACTCGTCCCCGCCGCGCCCTCCTCGGCGCGTATGGCGCCCGCCAAGCCGGCGGGGCCGGCCAGACCGCAGCCAAAACCGACGAACATCATCGCGCCGACCAGTGTCACCGGATTGTCGAGCCGGGCCAGCGCGATGACCACCAGCAGTGCCGCGCCGATTGCAATCGAGGCCAATCCCAACCAAAACGCCCCACCCAGCGTCTCCACCCGCCCGACCAGGAAGGTGGCGGCGATGCTGGCGCAGGCCACCGGAATATAGCAAATACCGGTGTGGCCAAGTGCCATGCCGTAGCGATCGACGAACAAGAATGGTGACGCGGCCAGAAAAATATACAGCGCGCAACTGGAACAGGCTATTCCGCCCGCAAAGCACAAAAACCGTGAATTGCGCAACAGCCTGAAATAAGTCGCTACCGGAACGTCACGATCACGATATCGAACGGCTGTTTCGGGGAGAAACAAATAACATCCGGTTGTGGCCGTCGCTCCCCATAGCGCCAACACCGCAAAGATCACCCGCCAGCCTCCCAGCGACGAGGCAATCAGACCGCCGATGAGGGGCGAAATCGCTGGTGAAATCAACAAAACCGCCATCAACGCGGCCATTTTGGCGGCGACCTCGTGATTTTCGCTGAGGTCCGCCACGATGGCGCGGACCGACAGAATCCCCGCCGCCGCCCCCAAAGCCTGGACCGCGCGGAATGCCAGCAACATCCAGGCGCTGGACGCCAGCGCGCATCCCGCCGCCGCCAGCGTGAACAAAATCAGGCCGCCAATCAGCACCGGCCGCCGGCCGATCCGATCGGAAATTGGCCCCGCCACCAATTGGCCCGTGCCGAGGCCAATCAGATAGATCGTGACCGCGAATTCGATCATCGCCGGAGAAGCGTGCAAATCGGTGGCCACCTGGGGCATCGCCGGCACGAACATGTGAATCGCCAGCGACCCCAATGCCCCCACGGCGGCAAGCGACATGTTGACGCCGGGCGTAAGTTTCAAAACGCGGGATGATCTGTTCATTTCACCATCTCGGTCGAATGCGAATTCCGGGGCCGCTTGTCATCGTGGTGTCTGATTGACCGCGTTTCCCGGAACAACATGCACGTCCACTCTGCGCCGCGACGGCGCCAGCAGACCATCGAAGGCCTCGTGTTTGATAGTTGCGGGATCGCCGGCGCCGCGGATGGTGATCACGCCGGGCGGCACGCCAAGCCCCACCAGCCATTGTCTTATCAGCGCCGCGCGATCGGCCGCGAGCGTCTTTGGTTCCGCGATGCGGATACCGGAAATCGTTGTCGGCTTGGTGTCGGCATACCCGACGATGGTAATTGCCTTGGCATGAGACGCCAGGGCGAAATTGACCAGCTTCTGGATATAGTAATCGGCCAGTTGATAAGTCACGAAAGTGCTGTTGTAATCGAAAGGAATCACGAAATCTCGCGGTTGATCCACCTGCCCCACGCTTTGTTTCTCATAGGTGGGACGCATGTTGCGCGCGGGCAGGGCATATTTTCTGCCGGTGAACCCCTCGGCGGGCAATTGATCGGCCGTACATGGCACATCCCACAACACGGAAACCCGAACAGGCAGCAGCGGCTTGCTGCCGCACGCAAGAATGCTTCCGCCCTGTTCGCGCCCTTCCACCAATATTGCGTGCGCGCGATCCGGTTTGGTCAGAGCTTGCGATATGTCGTAACGCTGGCCATTTTCGTGATCGTCGGTCAGCCAGCAGCCGGATTTTTTGCCGGCATCCGTATCGCGATAGATCGGGCAACCGACAAACCGCAATTCCTGTGGCGCGCTCTGCGTGTCAGTCGATGGCGCGCTCTGCGTGTCAGTCGATGGCGCGCTCTGCGCGACGGTCAATGGCGCGCTCTGCGCGACGGTCAATGGCGCGCTCTGCGCGACGGCCGATCCGGCCAAGGCCAAAGCCAAAAAGACCCCCGTCGTCTTCACAGCACACTCAGCAGATTGACCAGATCCTGCTTCTCCTGTTCGGTGTAACCAATAT
>JAJZHU010000271.1 GCA_021798375.1 Pseudomonadota bacterium
CGAACTGCGCGCACAAAGCGCCGCCGCCCAAGCCGCCCGCGACAAAACGGCGCAGGCTTTGGGGCCGATGCTGCCGTTGATCGAACGTCTGGCGTTATACCCTTCGGAAACGCTGCTCGCCGCCCCCGGCGACGGTGGTCACAGCAACATGGGCGATTCGCTGCGCGCCTTGATGGCGGCCCGCGGGCTTTCGCGCGTATTGGGGGATCAGGCCGTGGCGTGGCAGGCAGAGCAAGCCAAAGTGGCCTTATCGGAAGCCGCCGTGACCCAGCAAGCCGATGCCCTGGCCACCGCCCGCGCCACGCAGGCAGCGGCGTCGGCCGATCTGGACCGTCAGATCGCCGCCGCCCAGACAGCGGCGCAAACGGCCAACCAGGCAGCCGCCCACGAACAGATTCTTGCCCAACAAGCCGCCGCCAAAGCCGATAATCTGCGCGCACTGCTGGCCAATCTGGCGGCCCAACGTGCCCAGGCCGCCAAACTGGCAACCGAACACGCCGCCAAAACAAGCCGTGAATCCGCCGACCTGGCCGCCCGCATGGCCGCCGCCCCCAAGATCGATCTGGGTAAAAATGCTTTGCTGGCGCCGGTTTCGGGCAAATTGGTGCGCGAATTCGGCGCCGACACCGGCGCCGGCCCGGCCACCGGCCTTACCTATGAAGCCGCCCCCAACGCCCGCATCATCGCCCCTTGCAGCGGCGAGGTGGTTTTTGCCGACACATTTCGCAGTTTCGGCCCTATGGTGATACTGGATTGCGGCAACAACGTGCATTTTGTGCTCGCCGGGCTCGCCAAATTGAATGTGAAAGTCGGACGTGACTTGCGCGCGGGCGAACCAATAGGCACCATGCCGGACTGGAACGAGACCACGACCACCAAACCGGCGCTCTATCTCGAGCTTCGGCGCGGCGGCCAACCAATTAACCCAACTCCGTATTTACGCCCCGCCGGCTAGATCACGGATCGCTGAACAGGATTTTCGGGAATGAAGCGTCGCACTGGACTTTTGATCGGCACCGCCTTTTTGGCCGGACTGGCGTTTGTCCCCACCACGGAATTTTTGCTGCACCATACCGGCCCGGCCGTGGGGATCGCCCACGCCGCCGGCGCCCCAGACAGCAAATCAGACAGCAAGCACGTCGATGTATTCCACCTGCTCACCTTGTTTGGCGACGTGTTTGAAACCGTCAGACAGGATTATGTCGAGCCCATCAACGACAAGACCACCATCGAAAATGCCATCGAAGGCATGGTGGGTGGTCTGGACCCGCATAGCGCCTATATGAACGCCAAGGAATTTGCCGACATGCAGGTCCAGACCAGCGGTCAATTCGGCGGTTTGGGGCTGGAAGTTACCCAAGAAGGCGGCATCATCAAGGTGGTAAGCCCCATCGACGATACGCCCGCCGCCCGCGCCCATCTGAAACCGGGCGATTATATCACCGCCATCAACAACTTATCGGTCGAAGGCATCACGCTCGACAAGGCAGTGGCGATGATGCGCGGCGAGCCGGGCACCACGATCACGCTCACCATCAAACGCCAAGGCATCGACACCCCGATCGTGGCGACCATGACGCGCGAGATCATCAAGATCCAGGTGGTGAAATCGGCGCTGTATAACGATGTGGGCTATATCCGCCTTAGCCAATTCACCGAACAGACCGACAGCGGCCTGCACGATGCGATGGCCAAGCTGAAAGCCGATTCCAAGGGCAACCTGAAGGCGATCGTGCTCGATCTGCGCAACAACCCCGGCGGATTGCTGGATCAGGCCGTGGCGGTCGCCAATGATTTCATCAGCCAGGGCGAAATCGTTTCCACCCGCGCCCGCCATCCGGCCGACAGCCAGCGTTGGAATGCCAAACCCGAAGACAATATCAGCGACGGTTTGCCCATGGTGGTGCTGATCAACGACGGTTCGGCCTCGGCGAGCGAAATCGTCGCCGGTGCTTTGCAAGATCATCGCCGCGCGGTGGTGCTTGGCGAGCGAAGCTTTGGCAAGGGCTCGGTACAAACCGTGATCCCGCTTGGCGATGATGGCGCATTGCGTCTGACCACGGCACGCTATTACACGCCGTCGGGCCGTTCGATCCAGGGTCTGGGCATCACCCCCGATATTCCCGTGCGCGAATCCGCCAAGGAAGAGGTGAGCTTTATGCCCGCGCATGAGACCAATCTTTCCGGCATCATTCAAAACAAGGGCGGCACCCCCAACGCCAACGCCTTGCCCAAGCGCGACGATCTGCCCGCCATCGCCAAATCGATCCCGGCCGCGCCGCCCGCCAACTTCCCGGCCTTCGATCTCACCAAACCCGATACCGATTTCCAACTGCAACAAGGCCTGATCGTCGCCCGCGCGATGGAGACCCACTAAGAAAGGCCGCGCCAAGCAACCTTGAGCTAATCTTTTGCCGCTACAAAGGGGGCTCCCGAACTTACGGAGTTCCCTTTTTTGCGCGGTTTAATCGGTTTTTGGCTGTTGCTGACGCTGCTTGTGGGCGCGGGCGCGGGGCTGTTGCAATATCTGGGGCCGCCCGCGGCATTGCCCGCCAGAATCGCGGCCGCAACACCGATCAGGCCCGCGTCGCTGATTCCGGCCGCTCCCGATCCATCCCTGCGCGAGCCGCAAGCCGATAATCCAACCGCGTTTCTGCCCCGCATCGGCCCCGATGGGCGCAGACCGATGAACGTCTATGCGGCACCGCCCGGGTTTCCGGGCGGCAAGATTCCACCGGGCAGCAAGGTGGTGGCGCTGCTGATCTCCGGGCTTGGCATGTCGCAAAGTGAATCCGAGACGGCCATCAACGCCCTGCCCGCCGCCGTCAGTCTGGCTTTTTCGCCCTATGCCGCCAACCCCCAACCACTGATCGATGCCGCCCGCGCCGCGGGGCACGAATTTCTGGTTTCGATCCCGCTTGAACCGGCGGGGTTCCCCCTGGTCGATGAAGGCGCCCAGGCGTTGCTCACCGGCAGCACGCCGGGCGCCAATTTCATCCGGCTGGAGTGGGCACTGTCGCGTTACGACGGCTATGTGGGCGCGACCAGCGCGCTCGACGGGATGCAGGGCGCCACCTTCCTGCGCACCGACAATCAATACGCCGATCTGCAAGACCAATTGAATCAGCGCGGCCTGTTGTTTGTCGAGGGACGCGCCGGCGTTGCCGCACCCGCCCGCGTGCCGGGTCGCAGCGCCGATGCGGTGATCGACGCGCCACCCGATGCGGCATCGATCGATGCCAAACTGGCGTCTTTGCTCGCCCAGGCCGAAACCCACGGCAGCGCCCTGGGATTGGCCGGACCGCTGCGGCCGGTGACATTGGCCCGTCTGAAAATCTGGATCGCCGCCTTGCCTTCCCATGGCGTAAAGTTGGTGCCAGTAAGTGCGCTGGTCACCCAAACCAACGCGGCAACGGAGTCGGCGCCATGAACCAGAAACGTCCCAATCTTCCTTATCGACCATGTGTGGGAATTGTTTTGTTCAACCGTGAGGGCCGGGTGTTTCTGGGCCGAAGGTCGGACCTGGCCGGGAAAAACGTGTGGCAATGCCCGCAAGGCGGGATCGACGCCGGCGAAGACCCGGCCACCGCGGCAAAGCGCGAATTGCGCGAAGAAATCGGCACCGACACAGCGCAATTTATGGGCGAGCACCCGGAATGGTTGAACTACGACCTGCCCGACAAGCTGATCGGCGTCGCCTGGGGCGGGCGTTTCAAGGGGCAAACCCAACGCTGGTTCGCCATGCGATTCGACGCCCGTGACCGCACCATCGATCTTGCCACCCACGGCACGCCGGAATTC
>JAJZHU010000272.1 GCA_021798375.1 Pseudomonadota bacterium
CGATGCGGTGCGCGAGGTGCCGCCGGATCGCTTCACCAAGGCGCGGTTTTTGTTCCCCGAAGGCGGCCAGCCCGGCAAGACCTACAGCTTTGCCGCCGGCTGCATCGATCAGGTGAACGGGTTCGACGCCGGGTTCTTCGGCGTTTCCCCGCGTGAGGCCGTCAGCATCGACCCGCAGCAGCGCATGATGCTGGAATTGGCGTTCGACGCGGTGGCGGATGCCGGGTTCACCCTGGCGCAATTGGCCGGTTCGCGCACCGGGGTTTATATTGGCGCTTCGGCGTGGGATTTCGCGGCGCGTTCGTTTGCCGATGCGGCGGCGCTCGATGCCTATTCGATGCAAGGGGCGGCGCTGTCTTCGATTTCCAACCGTATTTCCTATCTGTTCGATCTGCATGGCCCCAGTTTCACGGTCGATACCGCCTGTTCATCGTCGCTTGTGGCGCTGCATCTGGCGTGCCAGGCGTTGGCGCGCGGCGAGGCCGACACGGCGCTGGTCGGCGGAGTGAATCTGTTGCTGGCCCCCCAGGCGTTCGTGGGTTTCGCGCGCGCCTCGATGCTGTCGAAGGCGGGTAAATGCCGCCCGTTCGATGCCCGTGCCGATGGTTACGTGCGTGCCGAGGGCGGCGGGGCGGTAGTGATCATGCCGCTCGACCGCGCCCTGGCCGGGGGGTGCGACATTCGCGCCGTGATCCGTGCCACCGGTATCAATTCCGATGGCCGCACCAATGGGTTTTCGCTACCCTCCCGCACCGCCCAGGCCGCCTTGCTGCGCGAGGTTTACGAGCAGGCGGCGATCGACCCGAACGATCTGGTTTATTTCGAGGCGCACGGCACCGGCACCCCGGTGGGCGACCCGATCGAGGCCTTCGCCATCAGCGAAGCCCTGGCGCATCGCAGGCATGAGGCGTTGCCGATCGGCTCGGTAAAATCCAATATCGGTCATTTGGAGCCCGCCAGCGGCATGGCCGGGCTGATCAAGCTGATCCTGGCGTTCGAGCGATCCTGCGTGCCGCGTTCGCTGAATTTCGCCACGCCGAATCCGCATATCCCGTTCGCGGCGCTCAAGTTGCAGGTGTGCGGCGCGCCGCTGCAACTGGTGCCGGGGGGCGATTATCTGGCCGGATTGAACAGCTTCGGCTTTGGCGGCACCAATGCCCATGTCGTGCTGGCGGGGCCTCCGTTGGCGGCGAAACCGGCGGTTGCCGGGTCTTTGCCGCCCTTGCTGATCTCGGCGCGCTGCGAAGCGGCGCTGGTGGCACTGATGGAAGCGTGGCGCGACCGCCTCGATACGCCCGGCGAGGATTTGCCGGCGTTGCTGCGCGGGGCGGTGCAAAGGCGCGATTTGTTCCCGTATCGTGTGATGGTGGAAGCCGCCGATGGTTTCGAGATGGGCCAACAGCTCGATCTTTATCTGGCGGGGGAGCGTCCGGCCACGGTGACGGTCGGCCACGCCATCACAAGTCATGCGGGTGGCGGTGATCCGGTGTTCGTCTATTCCGGCAATGGCAGCCAATGGGCCGGCATGGGGCGCGATGCGATGGCGCACAGCGCCGTCTTCCGCGCTGCGATGGACGAGCTGGAAGAACTGCTGACTCCGCTGCTCGGCTGGTCGCTGCGCGAGCAATTGCTGGCCGATGATCTGGCCGACGCCCTGCATCGCACAGATGTGGCGCAGCCTTTGTTGTTTGCCGTGCAGGTGGCGATTGTGCGGGCGTTGCGGGCGCGCGGGATCAAACCCCATGCCCACATCGGTCATTCCGTGGGCGAGGTTGCCGCGGCGTGGGCGGGCGGGGCGTTGAGCCTTGCCGAAGCAGCCCGGGTGATCGTGGCGCGCAGCCAGGCGCAACAAAAGGTGCATGGCACGGGCTCGATGGCCGCGCTGGGGCTCGACGAGGTCGAGGCGGCGGCGGTGATCGCCGCGCACAGGCTCGATCTGGTGGTGGCGGCGATCAATTCCTCGGCGTCCGTCACCGTGGCCGGGGCGGATGAAAGCATCGAGGCCTTGCGGCTGTTGGCGCGGGCGCAGAAATGGGTGTTTGTGCGGCTCGATCTGGCCTATGGCTTCCATAGCCCGTGCATGGAGCCGATCAAGGCGCCGTTGCTGGCGGCGTTGGACGGTCTGCAATCCGCGGCGCCCGAGGAGACGATCGTTTCCACCGTGACGGGTTCCAACATCGTCGCGGGCGAAATGGACGCGGCTTACTGGTGGCACAATGTGCGCGAGCCGGTGTTGTTCCGCGCGGGCGTTGCTGGTCTGATCGAATCCGGCGCGCGTATTTTCATCGAAATCGGTTCGGCGCCGGTGTTGCAATCTTTCCTGCGCGACGGCTTCGAACGCGCCGGTAGTGACGGCAAGGTGTTGGCGTCGTTGGGGCGCCGCGTGGGGCATCGCGATCCGTTTGCCGGCATTGCGGCGCAATTGTTTGTGGCGGGGGTTGATCTTCGCGGGGCGGATTGCTTTGCCGGGGCGGCCACCGCGCGCGGTTTGCCGTTGTATCCCTGGCAGCGCACCGAATATCTGGCGGCGCCGACGGTCGAACGGGTGGAATTGTCCTCGCCGTTGTCCGAGCATCCGTTGTTGGGTTTCCGTGATAGTTCCGCCGATCTGCGCGCCGATTTCGGCTGGATGGCGCATCTTTCCACCCTGACCGAGCCTTGGCTGGCCGATCATTGCCTCGACGGGGTGCCGCTGCTGCCGGCAGCGGCGATGATCGATATGATGCTGGCGGCGGCGCGGGCCAAATTTCCGGGCGCGCAGGCGCTGGAAATTCAGGATCTCGAAATCACCCGCAGCCTGATTCTGGAGCCGGGCAGCGTGCGCGATTGCCGGGTCAATCTGTCCGACGATGGCAGCATCGAGATCGGCAGCCGGCCGCGTCTGGCGCACGAGGAGTTGGTGATTCACGCTTTGGGGCGGGTGCTGGCCGGAATGTCGTCGCTCGGCGTTGTGGCGCTCGACGCGGTCGAGCCAGGGCAGGGCGAGCAGATCGAGGCGGCGCGCATCTATCGTTTGGCGCGTCAGTTGAAATTGGAATACGGCCCCGAATTTCAGACTGTGCGATCGGTTCAGCGCGTGGGCGCGGATCGTTTGGTGGCGCAATTATGTGTTCCTGCCGCGGATCGCGGCAAGCTGGGGTATTTGCTCGATCCGGCGTTGCTGGATGGGGCGTTGCAGGCGTTGGTGGTGTTTGCCGCCGATCAACCGCATTTGGCGGCGATGGGTTCGGTGGTGCCGTGGCGATTTGGCCGCGTGCGACTGTTGCACATCGGCGCGGGGCCGTTGCGTCAGGTGGATGTGGGGATCCGCCATGTTGGGCCGCGCTCGATTTGTGCCGATTTCAGCCTGCGTGACGATACCGGCCTGGTGGTGGCCGAGATGGTGGAATGTTGGTTCGTGGCGATGCCGACCGGGCGCGCTGCGCATCAGATCGATCGGTTTTTCACCTGTTATCAGCCGAGTCTGCGGCAGTTGCCCTTGCCCGCGGGCGAAATCGCGCCCTTGCAAGCCGGGGTGTTTCCGCCCAGCGCCTTGCTCGCCGATGCCTATCTTGTGGCGGCGGCGCATCAGGCGTTGGGGGCCGATCCGAAATTGCAGACCAGCAAATTGGGTGCTTTGGCGGTGGGTTGGCTGGCGGATGAAGATTATGCCGAGATCACGCCCGATGGCGTGCTGATCGCGCAGGATACGGATTTGCCGCCCGCCGATGTGATCTGGCGTTCCTTGTTCTTTGATGCGCCGGAAGCGGTGGCGGAAACCACCTTGCTGGCATCGTTCCTGGCGGGCCTCGCGCTCGGAC
>JAJZHU010000020.1 GCA_021798375.1 Pseudomonadota bacterium
CAGCGAGCCTTTGGCAAGATCGAGCCAAACCCCCGTCAAATACGCCGCGGGCCAGAACAGCAGCGCCCCCACCCAGGCCAGAAAGAAATTCATCAACGGCCCGGCGGTGGCCACCAACGCCATATCACGGCGCGGATCGGCGAAATTTTCCGCCCGCACCGGCACCGGCTTGGCCCAGCCAAACAAGAAAACAATATGGCCGATGGTCAATAATTGGCTGACGATCAAAAAACCCGGCAACAAAATCGTACCCACGCGATCGATATGGCGCAACGGGTTGAGCGAAATCCGCCCCCTCTCCTTGGCCGTGGTATCGCCCAACAGCATCGCCACATAACCATGCGCCGATTCGTGAAAAGTGATGGCGATCACCACCGGAACCGCGGTCAGCAGAATCTTCAGCAACAAAACCATCATGTGGAAACCACCTGCGCGCGCGCCGCCCGCAACCGCCGCCACGCCGCATCCGAAAGCACGGGCACGCCAGCAAGCAACGCCCGATTTTCCGCGATTTCGCCCGAACAGGCCAAAGCCACATCCACGCCGGCCGCCAAAGCCTGCCGCGCCAGATCCACCACACTTCCCTGCAACGCCTTCATCCCCAGATCATCGGTGATCAGCATACCATCAAAACCAATCGTGCCGCGAATGACCCCGCCAATCACCTTGGGCGACAAAGTCGCCGGACGATCGTCGAGGCCGGTGAATAATATATGCGCCGTCATCATCCACGGCAGCCACGACAAAGCCTGAAACGGCGCCAGATCCTCGGGCGCGGGCAGATCCAACACCGGCAATGCCAGATGGCTATCCACCAACGCCCCGCCGTGCCCCGGCGCGTGCTTGCCCACCGGCATCACCGATTGCGCCAACAGCCCGCGCGCCATCGCCCCGGCCCGCGCCACAATCGTGGCGGTATCGGCGCCATAAGCCCTGTCGCCGATAATTTCATGCGCCCCCGGCACCCGCCGGTCCAGCACCGGCGCGCAGACCAGATCGATCCCCGCCGCGCGGCACAGGGCGCCAATCGCGGAACCGATGGCAAACGCTTCATCCGCGCTGCCAACCTCGCCCGCGGCCTTGTGTCCCGGCCACAAAGGCGGACGCAAACGCTGCACGCGGCCACCTTCCTGATCGATGGCAATCACCGCACCCGCAGGCAGAACATGGCGAATTTCCGCGCACAAGGCGCGCAATTGCACCGGGTCCTGAACATTGCGCGCGAACAGGATCACGCCCAGCGGGGGCGTCGTCTCGAACAAGGCAATCTCCTCGGCCGAAAGCGACAATCCCGCAACGCCCAGAATTACCGCGCGCATTCAAAGGTCCGGCCGGACACTTCTAATGCGGCGACGGCAAAGGTTGCTGCTGCACCGGCGACAGGGATTGCGGGCTGCCGGTCACCGTCCCAGGATTATTCCCCCCGCCATTGTCCTGATCCTGATGCACCGCCGGGGCATAAACCGGCTGGGCGCCGCCGGTTGAATTGCCGGCACGGGTCAAGGCCTCACGCAGCGGATCGGCGCCCGGATTGCGCGCCTGCATCGCCACAACGATCTGCCGCGCCGAATAATCCGAGCCGTAATAAGCCATATTCGCCGCCGAATTGATCGACAGCAACGAACCGGTCAACGACACGCCACCGAACAACCCGCGCGAGCGCGACAGCATCACGATATCGGCACGGAACGCCGCCGTCGTGGCGGCCTCGGCGCCGATGCTGACGGTGGCGACCGTGAGGCCGCCATCCACACCAAGTTTGAACTGGCTGTCCATGATCGCGTTCAGGCCTTTGTTGGTGAGGATCATCATCATCAACTCTTGATCCTGCAACCCGAACTGGAACCCGCCGGAACCGCTGGCCAGATTGTAAAAGGCCGGATCGGACCAGGAACCCGCCGCATCGCGCGCCACCAGCACGCAGCCGCCATATTGGCCGCCAAGGAAAAAAGCCGCCGTAAACACGCGCGGACAAATCAGCACCGCCCGCGATTGCTGCACCAGACCCTGAGCGCTGGGGCCGCTGTTGTTGGTCAGCATCTCCTGAACCGTGAGCGTGGCGCGATCAACCAACGCCTGTTGTTCGCTCTGAGCATGAGCAACCGACACCACAGACAGCGACAAAGTAAGTGCCAAAAGCCACCGACGCATGATCCGAATCCTTCCTAGTTAACGGGAATCTAGACCAGACTCTCGGGGAATTAAAGCGTTACCGCAAGCATTTGACGTTGCTTAACCCAACATCTCGTTCACACCGACCACGCGCCACCCTTCCGGTGCGCGTTCCAGCACAGTCAGCGACAGGTTTTGAATGGCGAAATGCAAAGCCTGTTGCCCGGTCAGGCCGGCGGCATAAGCCACGCAGGCGCGAATCGCCCCGCCGTGGCTAACCGCCACCACATCGCCGCCTGCCCCTTCGCACCCATGCGTGGCGGCCAGACGTTCCAGCGTGGGGCCAACCCGGGCGATCACATCCTCGATGCTTTCGCCGCCGGGCGGACGTTCATCGCCGGAAATCGGCCAAAATGGATGCGCCGGCTGCGCCAGTTGCGCCGGCAACGCGGCATGGGTGATCCCCTGCCACTCGCCCAGATCCTGTTCCGAAAGTCCCGGCTCGACATGCAAAAGCTGTTCGGGATAGCCCGCGCGAAACAACGCCCGTGCGGTGTGCAGCGTGCGCGACAGCGGGGTCACCACCCAATGCACGGGCCTTTCCGGCACCGGACGGGGCAGACGCCGCGCCAGGGCCGCATGCAAGGATTGATCGATTTCCAACCGGTCCTGGCACAACGGCACATCGAGCGTGCCATACAACACCGCACGCGAGGCTTCCGCCACCAAGGCGTGACGGATCAGATGAAACCTGGTCAATTTACACATAAACCTGTTCTATTCACCAATCGAAACCAACATGCCGCTGATCCGGGCCAGCCGGAATTCGCGGATAAACAGCATCATGCCCACCAGCAGCCAGATCAAATCGATGCCGAACGCCCAAGCCATCTGACGCCAATCGATCACGCCGCTGGCGAGATTTTCCCGCATCGCCTCGAACACATGGGTACTGGGCAAGCAAAGCGCCAGCCAGCGCACCCCATGGGGCAACACCGCCACCGGGTAATAAATCGCCGACAGCGGCGCCATGCCGAACATCACCGACCAAGCCATCGCCTCGGCCCCGGCGCCGTGGCGCATGATCAGCGAGATCACCATCAACGCCACGGCAAATCCGGTGAACAGCAACGCCAGCACAAACAGCCCAACCACCGGACCCATTTTGAACAGATTGAACGAATACAACGCCCACGCGATCAACGCCGTCGGCACCACGCCCAACAACATGCGCAATATGGCAAAGCCGCTGAACGCCGCCAGCATTTCGCCCGGCCGCAGCGGCGAGACGAACAAATGCCCCAGATTGCGCGACCAGATTTCTTCCAGGAATGTCACCGAGAAACCCATCTGGCTGCGCAGACAGACCTCCCACAAAATTACCCCGCCCAGCAGCGCGCCCGCCGCCACCGAAACCGGCGAGCCCATGCGCGCGGCGAAAAACCGCGACGTATAGCCCCACACCAGCATCGAAACCATCGGCCAATAGATGGTCTCCAGCAGACGCGGCCAGGACGAGCGATACAGCACCAGGTGGCGATACATCAGCCCCCAAATGCGTCGTGCGTTCATAAACGCTCCCCTTCGCCCAGATCCTCGGCGCGCAACCGATCGCGGGCGATGTCGAGAAACACCTGCTCGAGATCGGCGCGATCATAACGCTGCATCAGTTCCGCCGGGCTGCCGCGATCGACCATGCGGCCCTGTTTCAACATCACCACATCCGAACACAGGCGCGAGACCTCGGCCATGTTGTGCGAGGCCAGCAAAATCGTGCAGCCGCTGGCGGCGCGATAATTTTCCAGCCAGGTTCGCACCATATCCCCCATATCCGGGTCCAGGCTTGCCGTCGGCTCATCCAGCAGCAAAAGTTCCGGCCGGTTGATCAGCGATTTGGCCAACGCCACCCTGGTTTTCTGCCCCGCCGACAATTGGCCGGCAAGCCGATCGACAAAACCGTACATATCCAGTTCGGCGACCAATTGCTCGATCCGCTCGTCGGCATGGGGCACGTTGTACAAATGTCCGTAAACCCGCAGATTTTGCCGCACCGTGAGACGAAACGGCAGCGATACATAAGGCGAGGAAAAATTCATCCGCGCCAGGGCCGGGAAACGGTTGGCGATCATATCATGGCCCAACACATGAATGCGGCCCGATGTGGGCAACAACAATCCCAGCAGCATGGCGATGGTGGTGGTTTTGCCCGCCCCGTTGCCGCCCAGCAAACCCAGCGTGGCGCCGCGCGGCAGGTCAAAGCTGATGTCATCGACCGCCAGCGTCTTGGCGTAAGATTTGGTCAAATGCGCGACGCTGATCGCGGACGATAAAGCATTTTCAATATGACCAGGAACAGGGGGCGGCATTGAAAATACTCCGAGGCTTCGGGGCCAAAGGCGAAAGAACCTTCTGTTTGAACAAAAAGAAGATTCTTCCGCGTTGCCTTATCACTTAGCCAACAATTTCAATTTCCGCAAAAAAGAAGCCGATTTCGCGTGCCGCGGAGGCGGCGCTGTCGGACCCATGCACGGAATTGGCTTCGATGCTCTCGGCGAATTCCTTGCGGATGGTACCGGGCTCGGCGTTCGCCGGGTTGGTGGCGCCCATCAAAGCCCGGTTTTGCGCGATGGCGTTCTCGCCTTGCAGCACCTGCAACACCACCGGCCCCGAGATCATGAAAGCAACCAGATCGGCAAAAAAGCCGCGCGCGCTGTGCTCGGCGTAAAAGCCTTCGGCCTGGGCGCGGCTGAGTTGAACGCGCTTTTGCGCCACGATCGACAGGCCGTTGGCCTCGAACAAGGCGTTGATTTTCCCGGTCAGGTTGCGGCGGGTCGCGTCGGGCTTGATGATGGAGAAAGTGCGCTCGATAGCCATAATCTTTGGTCCTTATGAAGAGTAGGAATACTGCCGGCGGGAATTAGAGGAGACATGCCAAAGCAGCAACCCCCAAACCGACAGGGGAGGTGTTACGCCGGGCAACGAACGAACAAACGGTTGCCGGAAAATGACGCATGATCGTCCTGCACGGCAAAGCCATGCCGTTCGATGGCGGCGATCAATTCGCGCCCACGTTGCCTGATCTGATCGTTGCCTCCGGCGATTTCGATCAGCACCGACCGCAGCCGCGGGTCGGCCAATGTCGCACTTGCGCCGGCGATGATCTTTTCCTCGATGCTGTCGACGTCGATTTTTATATGTTCGGGAAACCAGCCATCGCCTTTGATCCGCACGATGTCATCGATGGTCAGCGCCAACATCGACACGGCGAAACTGCCCGCCTGCTTGACGATCACCGATTTGTTACCCGCGCCAAACACATTTCCGGTGGACCCGGGATCGGCATCGCCCATGAAAAAACGCCCCATCTCCATCCGGTCGGCCACGGCGATGCAAAATGCCTCGATGTCGTCGCTCAGGCCGTTGATGTGCAGATTATTCATCAGACAGTTGAAAGTGAACGGATTTGGCTCGAACGCCATCACCCGATGGCCCTTCGCCGCCGCATAAAGAGAATAGACGCCGACATTGGCGCCAATGTCCAACAGACTGGCCGATGGCGCGAACCCGTCGATCCACCGCAACGTGTCCGGTTCGGCGGTAAGCCCGACATTGGGCCAGTACGCGGATATTTTGGACGGGGTATAGAATTTAAGCACCACCCCGCCCGCCGCACTTGGCACGATTGGGACAAGCCGCGAAGAAACGCGCGAAAGCGTGTGGATTCTTTGCCACTTCGGCAACGCCAAAGTGACCATGCGAACAAAAGCCACCAGAAATGTGGCGTATTTTCTAATCACCCGATCAGCCTTATTTTATAACTACGACCGCCGCATCATGATATAAGTCATTGTTTTAGCAAGCAATGATCTACTGCCATTGGTCAGCCGGACGCGAAGATAAAATCGCTCGTGCCAGGAACGCTCTGCGGTTGCTCCACCAGCCCGCAGACGCGCAGTTCGGCCCGAATTTCGTCCGCATACAGGGGCAACAGCTCCACCTGCAACCATATCCGATTGTTGGAAAGCAGTTTTTTCATTCCGGCGAGGGCTTTGGCTTCATGCCCTTCAATGTCCATTTTCACCACAATCGACCGGCCGGCGACATCCGCAAACACGTCATCCAAACGGATTTTACGCACCGGAATCGACTTGATGCTGGCGCTGCTCTCGTGTCCCTCCAGGCTGGAACGGCCGGTCGAGGGATGCAACGGATCCCTGAACGCGAACATCCGGGCGGTTCCATCCGTGTCGCTTACCGCATCGCCGAAAACCTGAACGCGCTCTTCCCATCCGTTCAAAAAAAGATTGGCGAATAATTGCGCCTTGTTGTGCGGATCAGGCTCAAAGGCGCAAATCCGCGGGCAAACGCCCTGTTTGGCCACGGCAAGGCTATACACGCCAATATTGGCCCCCACATCCAAAAACATATCGGCCTTGCGCTGCCGCACTTGTTCCAACAGCGCCCTTACACTGGCGGGTTCATAGATGCCATGACGCATGATCCTGGCGTCGATATAGTTCGTGCCGCGCAAAAGATAGAAAATCCCGTAGCTGCCACGAAAAAGAACCGGACTTTTGTAAATGCGGCGCAGGGCGTGGAGCAGCTTTTTCCGATCAAACGCGGGCGGAAAGATCGCCACGAGAATGGATTGGACAATCGTCCCCAATAAAGTCATACGCCCCCACAAACATCAGCCCACCTACAACTATCGCCAATCGGGAAAGCATACAATTGCCCCAGTCACAACCCGCCGAGGCCGGGCTTTCGCAGCGGCAGGCAGATAGGCTACACCAAGCCGCATGAGCCTGTTAGTCATCGAAGATCTCAGCCTGCGCATCGCCGGGCGTCCGTTGCTTGAAAACGCCAACCTCACGGTCGAGCCGGGCCGCCGCATCGGCCTGGTCGGGCGCAACGGGGCGGGAAAATCCACCCTGCTCAAGGCCATCGCCGGGGAATTTCCCATCGACGGCGGCACCATCCGGCTTGCCGCCCGCGCCCGCCTGGGCCGGGTGAAGCAGGAAACCCCGTCGGGCACGCAATCCTTGCTGGAAACCGTGCTGGAGGCCGACACCGAACGCACCTCGTTGCTGGCGGAAGCCGAAACCGCCGATCCGTTCCGGCTGGCCGATATTCATGAACGCCTGCGCGCCATCGACGCCGACGCCGCCCCCGCCCGCGCCGCCACCATCCTGGCCGGGCTTGGCTTTGATGAAGCCGCCCAGGGCCGGTCGGTGAATGATTTTTCCGGCGGCTGGCGGATGCGCGTGGCGCTGGCCGGGGCGTTGTTCCTCAGCCCCGACCTGCTGCTGCTCGATGAACCCACCAACCATCTGGATCTGGAAGCCACCATGTGGCTGGAAAACTGGCTGGCCAAATTCCCCGGTGCGGTGCTGATCGTATCGCACGATCGCGGCATGTTGGATCGCGCCGTCGAGGCCATCGCCCATCTGGACCGCGGCAAGATCACGCTGACACCCGGCGGATACGCCGAATTCGTGCGCATTCGCACCGAACGCGCGGCGCAATTGAAATCGGCCGCCGAGCGCGTGGCCGAGGAACGCGAACGTATCCAAGGTTTCGTCGATCGTTTTCGCGCCAAGGCCACCAAGGCCCGCCAGGCGCAATCGCGCTTGAAAGCCCTGGCCAAACTGCCGGTGATCGAAAACGTCATCGAGGACACGCCAACCCGCTTCAGCTTCCCCGAACCCACCCGCCTGGCGCCACCGATCCTGGCGTTCGACCGGGTGAGCATCGGCTATGACGGCAAACCGGTGCTCGGCGGCATCCATCTTTCGGTGGACATGGACGATCGCATCGCTCTGTTGGGCGCCAACGGCAACGGCAAATCGACGCTGGCCAAGCTGATCGCCGGGCGCATGGAGGTGATATCGGGCGAGATGCGCCGGGCGCAACGCCTCACCGTGGGGTATTTCGCCCAGCATCAATCCGAGGAATTGGTGCTGAACCAATCGCCCATCGACCATATGGCCCGCGCCCTGCCGCGCGCGACCCCCGTGCAGGTGCGCGCGCAACTGGCCCGTTTCGGGTTGGATGCCGACCGCGCCGAAACCAAGGTGGGCGATCTTTCGGGCGGCGAAAAGGCCCGCCTGCTGCTGGCGCTGGCCACCCGCGACGCGCCGCATCTGCTGGTGCTTGATGAACCCACCAACCACCTGGACATCGACGCCCGCGAAGCATTGGTGCGCGCGCTTTCCGCCTATACCGGCGCCGTGCTGCTGATCACCCACGACCCGCATCTGATCGAACTTGTCGCCGATCGCCTGTGGCTCGTCGCCGACGGGAAAGTTGTCGATTACGACGGCGATCTCGACGATTACCGCGAATGGCTGACCGCCCGCGCCCGCGCTCTGCGTGACGCCGGTAAGAACAAGGACGACAGCGCCAACAAAAATCAATCGCGCAAAGACCGCGCCGATCTGCGCGCGGCACTGGCCCCGTTGCGCAAAATCGCCAGGGACGCGGAAGCCAAATTGATGAAGCTATCCTCCGAGCGCACGCAAATCGAAAAGAAGCTGGCCGATCCCACGATTTATGGCGACAAGCGCAAAGGCGAAGTGACCATCGCGCAAACACGTCTGGCGGCGATCGCGCGGGAAATCGAGGCCACCGAAATAACCTGGCTGGAAGCCGAGGAAGCAATGGCCGAGGCCAGATAAAGGAAAAATCCGATGATCGCGATCCGCAACGAGCATCTGACGGCAACCATCACATCTTTCGGCGCCGAACTTTGCTCGCTGAAAAATTCCGCCGGCGAGGAATTTATCTGGCAGGCGGACAGCGCCTGGGCCAAACATTCGCCTGTATTATTTCCCATCGTCGGGCAACTCGACAACAACACATACCGGGTGGAAGGACGGGAATATCACCTGCCCCGCCACGGCTTTGCCCGCGAACGGGAATTTTCCCCGATCGAAACCGCCGATCATCACGCGCGCTTTTTGTTGCAAGCGGATCACACCACCCGATCGATCTATCCGTTCGATTTCCGTCTGCTGCTGGATTACCGGCTGACGGGGAAAACTTTGCGTGTGACCTATATTGTCGGAAACAACGGCGACGCACCCATGCCATTTTCGCTTGGCGCGCACCCCGCGTTCAATTGGCGGCGCGACCGCGACATGAATTTGATATTCGCAAGCGTGGAGACCGCACCGATCCGCCGCCTGAACAATGGGCTGTTGTCCGGCCAATTATTCCCCACCCCGGTGAACGGCAACCTATTGCCCTTGTCCGACACGCTATTCCTCGATGACGCCATCATCTTCGACCACATCCAAAGCCGTGGCGTGCAATTCGGCCAGTTGCACGTCGGCTGGTGCGATGCCATGCCCTATTTGGGCATCTGGACCAAACCCGGCGCCGATTTCCTGTGCATCGAACCCTGGGCGGGATACGCCGATCCGGCCGGATTCAGCGGCGCATTCAAAGACAAGCCGGGAGTGACGACATTGGCCGCGGGCACAAGCGCCGAATTTTGGTGGGACGTGACGGTGGGATAAAGCGATCATCGAGTTAGAGTGCGTCGTGGCCGCAAGACCGATTCAATCCAACCGTGACGCACTCTGGCCTGCAACAAGGCTGGTCAGGGCTGAGCGCATTTGTCGCTTTGCAACACATCACCTACATGTAACGTGAAATTAGACCGTGAGGACTTGACCAGTGGCCTTTCTGCAAGAGGCGGAGCCGTTACGCGGGATTGAACTAGCAGTCATTCCAGGCGTCCACAGAGTCGTGGCGCCGAACGCCAGCGTGATGACCTATTATGGAACCAACACCTATCTGATCGATGATGGCGACGCGGGAATCACCGTGCTTGATCCCGGCCCCAGCAACCAAAGCCACATCGCCGCCGTTGTTGCCGCCGGGCGCGGCCTTATACACCGTATCATCGTCACCCATTCGCACAGCGATCACTATGGTGGATCCGACGCACTGCGCGAAGCGACCGGGGCCCCCGTGTATGCGTCCGAATTTGCGTCGGGCGAGAAATTTATCGTCGATCACACATTGCGTGATGGCGAAGCGATCGCTGGTCTGACGGCCTTGCACACCCCCGGTCATGCAATTGATCATCTGTGCTTCGAGCGATCTGACGGCGTGGTTTTCACCGCCGATCATGTGATGGGTTGGGCCAGTAGCATCGTGAATCCTCCGGATGGCGACATGCGGGATTATTGCGACAGCCTGGAAAAAATGCTGACGCGGCCGCATGTGATGTATTTGTGCGGGCATGGACCAGCTATCCCGGATCCGTTGCCGCATGTCCGTAGTCTGCTCAACCACCGCCGCAGCCGCGAAGATGCCATTGCCGCCACAGTGGCGCGTGGTGCGGCGGACCCACGCAGCTTGATGGAACAGCTATATTCTAAAATAGATCCGGTGTTGAAAAATGCCGCTGAACGCAACGTGCTGGCACATCTGCTGAAAATGCAAAAAGAGGGTAAAGTGCAGCCGCGTGGGACTTTGTGGCACTGGATAGCCGGCACCGGGATTTAAGAGCCGCGCGCTACTTCACGCTCGCGGTTGGTCAGACCAGCGATCGCACAGCCCGTCGTCGGAGTGTCAACGGCGGAGCAGAACTGAACCAATCGCCCCGCTATTTGGAACTCATGATCTTTGCCCGTTCCGCACGGCTAGAGCACGTTCGGATCACGTTGAACCATACACGTGCGACGAACGTGCTCTAGCCTTTTGTTTTTACGCATGATTCACGCCTACGTGTTATTCAACCTGCGGCGATCATGCTCTAGAGTTGCTGAAATAGCCTTCCCTGGCCGCTTGCGCGCGGCCGGAGCGGATGATGCCGGCCGATTTTCCCTCCGGCGCAGGGCAAGATAACAGCCGTTGCAGCTCCTGCCCGTTGCAATCCGAACAGATGGGTTTGGCGTCGAAAGCGACCAGCAATTCCTGGATCGCGCCGCACGAGGGACAAGAAAAACAATAGAGTGGCATTGTCGGATCCCGGCCAAAATACACATGGGGCTGCGCCCGGCAATCAACCAAGCACAAAACGCGCCAAGGTAGATTCCCCCGTAATATAGCGAAAATTGGGCAGGTTGCGACGTGTCGCGATTGTGACAAATTGTGTGTTTACTTCTTTGTTAATGAGTTTTTCTGTTTATAAATCAACCCGTTAAAAACTGGCACGGCAATTGCGCATAGGTCCCTGGCAACACGAAGCGGGGGCTTTTATGATCCACCTTACCGATGGCGCACGTAACGCAGTGCGAACTGCAATGGCCGGCTCCGAGATACCTGTCGAGGGGCTGCGCATCATGGTCGAATCCGGCGGATGCGCCGGGCTTAAATATGTGATGGGCCTGGTCTCTAAACGCGATCCGAACGATTTCCTGATCGAGGAAGACGGCATTCGCGTGTTCATCGAACCATCGAGCGAAGAACATCTTGCCGGTACCACTGTGGATTTCGTGGTGGCGTTGGAGGGTTCCGGATTCACCTTTGAAAACCCGAACGCCGTGGCGAAGTGCTCCTGCGGCAAGTCGTTCGGATAAGGGAAATCAGCCATGTGGGATTACTCCGAGAAGGTCAAAGATTATTTCTTCAACCCGAAGAATTCCGGCGTGTTGGAAGAAGCCAACGGCGTGGGCGACGTGGGCGCGATCGCCTGCGGCGATGCGTTGCGATTGATGATCAAGGTCGATCCCATCACCGAAATCATCACCGACGCCAAATTCCAGACCTTCGGCTGCGGCTCGGCCATTGCCTCGTCGTCTGCGTTGACGGAGATCATCATCGGCAAAACCATCGCCGAGGCGATGGAAATCACCAACCAGGACATTGCGGAATTTCTGGGCGGATTGCCGCCCGAGAAAATGCATTGTTCGGTAATGGGATACGAAGCCTTGCGCGCCGCAGTGGCCAATTATCGCGGTGAGGCGTGGGCGGAAGATCACGAGGAAGGCGCGCTGATCTGCAAATGCTTCGGCGTCGACGAAGGCATGATCGAACGCGCGGTTCGCATGAATAGTCTTACCAGTGTGGAACAAGTGCAGCATTTCACCAAAGCTTCTGGAAGCTGCGGCACTTGTCTGGAGCCGATCGAAGAGGTGTTGCAGCGGGTCAATGCCGAGATGGTAGAAGAAGGTTTGCTTGATGCCGCTCTGGCGTTCGATCCGGCGGCGGCCGTGCGACCGGTGCGCAAGCCCAAAAGCGGCCAATCGCCATTGGCGCCCAAAACCTCGGTCGCCACGCCGAAATTGACCAATTTGCAGCGCATAAAATTGATCGAAGAAGCGATCACCGATTTGCGCCCATATCTGAAACAAGATGGTGGGGATTGCGAATTGATCGATGTCGATGGCGACCAGGTATTCGTGAAGCTTTCGGGCGCGTGCATCGGCTGCCAGATGTCGAGCGTGACGCTCGGCGGCGTACAGGAACGGTTGGTCGAGAAACTTGGTCAATTCGTCCGCGTTATTCCGGTTCCATCCGCGCATTAAGGGAGCAATATCATGCGACCAGTTTACCTTGACAATAATGCGACAACACGAGTGAGTGAAGAAGTGGTGTCGGCGATGCTGCCTTTCTTCACCGCGCAATTCGGCAATGCATCATCGATGCACACTTTTGGATCCGAAGTAGGCGGAGCAGTTAAGAACGCACGCGGCCAACTGCAAAAATTAATCGGCGCCGCGCATGACCACGAGATTGTCTATACCTCGTGCGGCACCGAATCCGACAACATGGCGATCCTTTCGGCATTGGAAACCCAAGTGGGACGCAATGAAGTCGTCACCTCGGTGGTGGAGCACCCGGCGGTGCTGGCGCTGTGCGACTATTTGGAAAAAACGCGCGGCATCAAGATTCATCGCATTCCGGTGGATGCCAAAGGGCGGCTGGATGTTGATGCCTATCGTAAGGCGCTGGGACCAAAGACGGCAATTGCCTCGATCATGTGGGCCAACAATGAAACCGGCACGATCTTTCCGATCGCGCGTTTGGCCGAATTGGCGCATGAGGCGGGCGCATTGTTCCACACCGATGCGGTGCAGGCGGTGGGTAAGATCACGATCAATGTCGCCGACAGCGAAATCGATATGCTGTCGCTGTCGGGCCATAAATTGCACGCCCCCAAGGGAATCGGCGCGCTTTATGTGCGTCGTGGGGTGCGGCTGCGCCCAATGCTGCGCGGCGGACATCAAGAACGCGGCCGCCGCGCCGGAACAGAAAACGCACCCTCCATCATAGGCTTGGGCAAGGCCGCCGAACTCGCGCTTGAATACATGAACGACGAACAAACCCGCGTGCGTGCGCTGCGCGACCGGCTTGAGGACGGAATTTTGCAGCGCGTGGCGAATTGCTTTGTCACCGGCGATGTTGAACACCGCCTGCCCAATACCGCCAACATCGCGTTTGAATATATCGAAGGCGAAGGGATTTTGTTGATGCTGAACAAGGCGGGTATCGCGGCGTCATCGGGTTCGGCTTGCACGTCGGGATCGTTGGAACCTTCGCATGTGCTGCGCGCGATGAAGGTGCCCTATACCGCGGCGCATGGGGCTATCAGGTTTTCATTCTCGCGCGAAAATACCGAGGAAGATGTCGATCGGGTAATCGAGGCGGTGCCGTCGATCATCGCTAAACTGCGCGAGATGTCGCCGTTCTGGAAAGGTGAAGAAAACACGACCGCGTTCCAGCCCACCTACGCCTGAAATCGCCTATCAACGTAAAGGAGCCACCCCATGTCCGACACAAACTACCAAGCGCATCACGTGGTGTTCAATGATTCGACCTTGCGGGATGGCGAGCAAGCGCCGGGAGTGTCCTTTTCGTTCGACGAAAAATTAGCCATCGCTCGGGCGTTGGAACTGGCCGGCGTGGAAGAGATCGAGGCCGGGGTTCCGGCGATGGGCGAGGAAGAAATCGAAACCATTGCGGCCGTCGGGGAGATGCTCACCACGTCGCGCGCCATCGCCTGGTGCCGGATGACCGAGCAGGATGTGATCGCGGCGCGCAAGACCGGTCTTGGCGCGGTGAATTTATCGGTACCGGTATCCGATCTGCAAATTCGCGCCAAATTGCGCTGCGACAAAATCGCGGTGTTGAAACAGATCGACCGAGTGGTGCGATTTGCTTGCGACAGCGGCCTCGCCGTGTCTGTGGGGGGCGAAGATGCCAGCCGCGCCGATCTCGATTTCCTGACAGCGGTGCTGGCGGTGGCCGAGGAGGCTGGCGCCACCAGATTTCGCTTTGCCGACACGCTTGGCGTGCTAGATCCGTTCGCAACTTACGCGCATTTCCGCTGGCTGTGCGCCGAGACCGATTTGGAATTGGAATTTCACGGCCATGACGATCTTGGCCTGGCGACCGCCAATACGCTGGCGGCCGTGCGCGGCGGCGCCACTCATGTGAGCGTGTGCGTGCTGGGGCTGGGCGAGCGTGCCGGCAATGCGGCCTTGGAAGAAGTGGCAGCCTGTATGGCGCCGATTTTGGGGCGCAATTCGACGGTGCAACTTGACCGGCTGGTGGGGCTGGCCGATCAGGTTGCGTTGGCCGCACAGCGGCTGATCCCCGAAGCCAAGGCAATCGTCGGCAAGTCTGTTTTCACGCACGAATCCGGCATTCACGTATCGGCCCTGCTGCGCGATCCCGATACATACGAAGCCCTGAAACCGGGCCTCTTCGGACGTAGCCGCGAATTGGTGCTGGGCAAACATTCCGGCAGCGCCGCTGTGGCACATGCGCTGGATGCACTGGGACTCGCCTCTGACGAAGGCCTGGTCAAGCGCATACTCGACCAGGTTCGGACGGTGGCAATGCGC
>JAJZHU010000273.1 GCA_021798375.1 Pseudomonadota bacterium
TAGGCCATATCACCAGATGCGCCATTGGATCGCAATGGTGCGAGGTGGAAGTAGGCAATGTCGATGGCTGGCTGTTGCGCAGCGACTTTTTCGGGGCACTGCCGGACGAAGTCCTGCCGTGAAGCCTGATCGCGCCCGCTTGCCACTGATCGCCCTGCTGCTGGCAAGCGCCGCCATGCCCGCCTGGGCGGCGGATACCAAAAGCGCCAAACTGCAAACCATCACCGTCACCGCCTCGCGCGTCAATCTGATCGGCCGCGCCTCCACCGCCAGCCAAGGTGTGGTGACCAAAAAGGAATTTGCACTGCGGCCGGTCTATCGCGTCGGACAATTGCTGGAATCCGTGCCCGGCCTGGTGGTCACGGTGCATTCGGGCGAGGGCAAAGCCAACCAATATCTGATCCGCGGCTTCAACCTCGATCACGGCACAGACATCGCCAACTTCGTCGATGACATGCCGGTGAACCGTCCGACCAACACCCATGGTCAGGGCTATGCCGACATGAATTTTTTCATCGGGCAGTTGGCCGGCGGGATGGATTATACCAAAGGCCCCTATTTCGCCGCCGTTGGCGATTTCGGCGCCGTGGCATCCACCCATATCAGATTGCTGGATGATCTGCCGGGGCAAATCCAGACCAGTGTGGGCACGCTGGGCGACGAGGAGGTATTCGTCGGCGACACCTATCATTTCAAAAGCGGCGTCAAATTGCTGGGCGCGATCGACCTTGCCCATGTCGACGGCGGGAGCAAACCGCCCCAGAATTACCGCCGCATCAACGCCACCCTGCGGCTGTCCAAAGGCAGCGAAGACGACGGCTATAGCCTGACGGCGATGTATTACAAAGGCCAGGGTCGCAACAGCACCGATCAGCCACTTCGCGCCATCAACCAGGGTTTGATCGGCCCTTACGGCACGCTCGATCCCACCGACGGCACCCACTCGGACCGTTGGAGCGTATCGGGCCACTACGGCGCTAGCGGCAGCAATTGGAAACTTCTCAGCAGCGCCTACGTGATTCACAGCACAATGGTGCTGTGGAACGATTTCACCCATTTGCTGAACGATCCGATCAATGGCGATCAGGAACAGCAAGACGAAACCCGCACCACGGTGGGCGGCGCAACCGCCTATAGCTACGATGCAAGTTTCGCGGGGATTGAATCCGATACAACGGTTGGACTACAAGAACGTTTCGACACTGAATATATCGACCGCCGCCACACCAAGGATCGCGTGGTGCTGAATTATTGCAACGACGGCTTTGGCAACTACAGCGTCGGCAATTATGCCTGCACCGCCGATCGGGTAAAGCTGAACGACGTGGCGCCCTATTTGGAAAACACCACGCATTGGCAACCGTGGTTGCGAACCATCATCGGCGCGCGTTACGATTATTACACCGCCAGCGATCACGGCGTGCTCACCAATTTTTCGGGTCAAACCAGCGAACTGCTGTTCCAACCCAAGGGCAGCATCGCCATCGGCCCCTTTCACAACACCGAAGTTTATTATTCCGCCGGCAAGGGTTTCCACTCCGACGACGTCCGCGGCGTGCTCGGCGGCGTGCCGCTGCAAGGCACCCAACTCGCCGCCGGACGTGTGCCGCTGATGGCCAACACCTTCGGCCAGGAAATCGGCTTGCGCAACAATTCGATCCCCTCTGTGCAAATACAAATGGCGCTGTTCCGGCAGGATTTCAGCTCGGAGCTGATGTATAACGCGGATGCCGGACAAGATCAGGCCACCGCGCCCTCGCGCCGCACCGGGGTCGAGCTTTCAAGCCAATACCGGCCTTACCCTTGGATCGAATTCAACGGCGATATCGCCGTGGCCCAGGCGCATTATCATGAAAATGCCAATACGCTGGTCAATTTCTACAAAATCATCGGCGGCACCTATATCGCCAACGCGCCCGAATACACCGGATCATTCGGCATGTTGCTGGATAATTACGGCCCCTGGTTCGGCGGCCTGGCCGAGCGCCTGCTGGGTCCGCAACCACTGACCGACGGCCCCGCCACGCCAAGCGCCAAGGGTTACGCCGAAACCAACCTGGACATAGGATACAAATTCACCCCGAAACTGAAACTTCAGCTTTCGATCTATAATCTTTTCAACACGCACGCCTACTCGGCCGAATATTATTACGCCACCGACATAACACCCGCCGAAGTCGCCAAATACGGCACCGCCGGGGTCAGTGATTATCAGGTCCATCCGATCGAACCGCTGTCGGCCCGGATCACCCTCACCGCGTTGTTCTAGAGCACGTTCGGATCACGTTGAACCATATACGTGCGACGAACGTGCTCTAGCTTTTTGTTTTTACGCATGATTCACGCCTACGTGTTATTCAACCTGCGGCGATCATGCTCTAAATCTAACCCTTCCCAGCCGCCCTGCGCAGCCGCGCCTTGGGCGGCGGCACCGAGGAATCCAAAATCGCGTGCAATGTCGCCACCGTCGAGGGCGGCAATTTGCGAATATCCTGCGCCAGACGATTGGCCAGCGCGGTTTGTTCCGGGCTCAACCCCGCCGTGTTCACAGTGATTTTCGGATTCGACAAGCGCGCCAGCGCGGCCAATTCCTCGGCTTCGTCCCAGATCAGACCAAAAATCTCACAAACCTGATGCACCAGCCCAATGCCGGGCTTGCCGCGCCTGCCATGTTCCAGCGACGACAAATAGGCGCTGGAAACCTGCATTTCAGCGGCCATGGCTTTCAACGTCATACCACGCTTGGCACGCAAACTGCGCAGACGGGCACCAAAGGGGGTCATGCGCTAGCACATGATATCGGTGGCATTGGGATCTATCCCCGCCCAGCCGTAAACTTCCGCCGTTTTTGCCACGGCGGTTTCTTCCTTGTCATATCCGGCAAGATCATGGCTTGGGGTATAACCGCCAAGGCTCAATATAAAGCACAGCATACGATAAGATTTGCGAAACGGCGCCACGTCTTCGGCGGTGATCGGGATTGTCTGTCCGGGGATGCAGGGGGTCAACTCGTCGCGCATATAGATGGAATCAAAGAACACAATCCCCCACCTGCCGTCGCGGCGTTCCACGCGATACAAGAATCGCGCGTGGCTGGAAAGCTGAACCTCGATGCCGCGAACATTGCCGGGGATGTCGATGATCGCGGGAGCGCTTACCACGGCACGATCGCCCGAGATACGCACGACCGGCGGCGAAATTCTGTGCGAAGCCTTCATCCCGCGTTTCGCCATGTCGATCGAACCCAGAACGAACTCCCGGGCGCTGCCATCGATCCAGCTCAGGCAAATCCGGGCATCCGGGAAAAAACAGGCCTCCATGCGCTGCCACCTGCCCAGATCGCGGCTTTCCCGCTCGCTGAGCACAAGCTGCGTAATGGCGGTTACATCCGCGACATTTTGAAAATTCTGAACAGCGCCACCCATCTTGCATCTCCCATTGGCAGGTCATAGACATTGTTCTTTTGAACAAAAAAATCACGTCTTATTTCGGTCGCCGCAACAACAATCGCACCGATCCCGTATTCGCCGCATGCGGGAACGCCGCCGCCAAAATCAATGGCCGCAACTCGGGCAAATTCAACCAGATCGGCAATTCGCGTTTCAACACCCCGCCCTCGGGGCCGCTGCCGCGCCCGGTGACAATTTCCACCACCCGCACCCGATCGGCGTAGGCATGAGAAAGAAAGGAGCGCAATTTGTAAAATGCCTGTTCCGCCGTGTGGGCATGCAAATCAAGCTTGCGCGCCG
>JAJZHU010000021.1 GCA_021798375.1 Pseudomonadota bacterium
CCCGCCGAAGCGACCGTCAAGAGTCTGGCGTAGGCGGGCCACTTATCCATGGCTCCGCCGCACAAAACCCGTTCGGACAAACGACACCAAGTGAGTTGATGACGCCGGTTTGGGGGCAGCTTGGGAGTTACCTTTTTGTTCACGAAAAGAAGACTTCCTACCTTCGGTTACTTTATCAATTCCGCTGATAAACACTAGAGCATGATCGCCGCAGGTTGAATAACACGCAGGCGTGAATCATGCGCAAAAACAAAAAGCTAGAGCATGTTCGTCGCACATATGTGGTTCAACGTGATCCGAACATGCTCTAAGGCATTTTCGATTTCAATTTGATCGTCTCGCCGTCAACCACAAAAATCCCAAAACCATGATGATGGATGGTTTTGGGATTTTTCTGTTTGGGATCGATCCACGCCCGTACCACTTCCAGCACGAACAGATTATATTTATTCACCATCCGCGTATCCACCACCCGGCATTCCAGATTGGCGAAACATTCGGCCACCAGGGGCGCCGCCACCTGTTGGGCCGGCAACGCCGTCAATCCGTGCACGGCAAATTTATCGATGTCGCGGCCTGAACAATTGCCCACCGCCACCACTTTCGCCGCCAATTCCACGCTTGGTATTGCGATCACACATTGCTTGGTCGCTCGCAGCGCGGCAAAGCTGTAATCTGCATTGCTGACCACGCACGCCACCAGCGGCGGCGTGAATTCCATCATCATATGCCAGGACATGGTCATCACATTGGCTCTCCCCTTGGCACTGGTGGTAAGAAAAACCACCGGCCCAGGTTCAAGCAATTGATAGACACTGGAAAGATCGAGCTCTTTCATCAATTCACCCCTCCCGCCGCGCGATCGCATCGGCCAATGCCATCACCCGCCGCGCCTCGCGCAAATGCAACCGCTCCACCATCGCCGACCCCACATTGATCGCCCCCAACGCCGCATGTTCAGGCCGTGCAAAGGCTTCGACGATACCCCGCGCCCGCTCGATCTCATCCGGCGCGGGAGCAAACAAATCGTTGCAAATCTCGATCTGGGCCGGATGGATCAATGTTTTCCCATCAAAACCAAGCTCCACCGCCTCGCGGCACTGCGCCGCCAGACCGCCCGGATCGCCAAACGCATTATAGACTCCGTCGAGAATATGCCGTCCGCCAACCCTGGCCGCCACCACCGCCTGGGCCATCATCGGCAAAAAAATCCTCCGGTCGGTCGAAAGACGAGCCCGCATTTCCAGCGCCAGATCATTCAACCCCAGCACCATCCCGGCAAAGCGCCGAGATTCGTAACGGGCAATATCGGCCAGCCCCAAAAACGCGGCGCAGGTTTCGATCATCGCCCACAACGCAACATTGGAACCCGTGGCGGCGATCATCGCCTCATAACGCGCCAGATCGGCGGGGCCGTGAATCTTCGGCACCAGCAACGCATCGGGCGCCGCCCGCGCCACCTGTTCCACATCGTCCGCCCCCCAAGGCGTATCCAACCCGTTGCAACGAACCACCAACTCGCGCGGACCAAAGCCGCCCTGCTTGATCGCGGCGATCACCGCCCCGCGCGCCGCGTCCTTCAGGTCCGGGGCCACCGCATCTTCAAGGTCCAGAATCACCACATCGCACGGCAGGCTTTGCGCCTTGCGCAAGGCGCGGGCATTGGAAGCGGGCAGATAAAGCGCGCTACGGCGAAGCCGGGGCGAACCCGCGGATTCATGATCTTGCATAAATGACCCAGAGCATACGTCCGCCCTCTCCCTTCACATAACGCCAGCAATCATACGCGGTCCGCGCCGCGAAGGAAAATTCTTCTTGTCCCGGCCGAAACCCTTCGCGTAATTTCATCCACCGTCCGCTTTTGCTTCCCGCTTGGTGGAGCCATTCGCCCTCGGTCCAGATAGAATCTCGGAAACAATGGCGCCCATTTGCGCCGACATAAGCGGGAACTCCAAGTGCGCCATAAAGTCACCCTTGCCACAAACACGTCTATCGCCGGCCCACGGCCAATATTGTGCCAGACGGATCTGATGCCATGAGCACCAAATCCAACACCTTGTTCGGGTTCGATCTCACCGTGATCCCGCTGTCGCTCGCCTATTCTCTGGCGTTTTGCAGCAACACTTTCCTGCCGATCTGGCTGCCGGGGATGGCCAAAATTTTCGGGGTCAACAGCGCACAAATCGGCCTGGTGGGTTCGCTGGAACTCGGCAGCATCGCCGTCAGCTCGATCCTCACCGCCCATTTCGCAAAGCACGCCGGCATCCGCTCGCGCATCACAATCGCCATTCTGGTAAATATCGTCGCCAACAGTGTAACCTCACTTGCGCCGAGTTTGCTGATTTTGGCGCTGCTGCGCGCCGTGGTGGGCCTGGCGAACGGCGTGCTGTTCGCCGATACCGTGCGTGCCGCGGCCGGGATGCGCAATCCACGCACCACTTTCTCGGTCCAGCAATTTGTATTGGTCCTCTTCGCCATTCTATTTTTCTCCAATGTGCCCTTTCTGATGGGCCATTTCGGAGTTGCCGCGCCATTTTGGTTCAGTGCGGCGCTGGGCGTATTGGCGGCGATCAGTCTGCCCCTGCTGCAAGTCGCTCCCAAGCCCGTGGTTCAACACCACGCCGCGGGCGGAAAACCATCGCGCCTCAGCATGCCGGTCTTGCTGATTTTCGCCTCGTCCTTAACCGCCTTTTGCATTCAGGCCGGCACCTGGGCCACCATCGGGCTGGCCGGAACCCGGGTTGGCATGCCGCTGGCCGTGTTGGCAAAATTATTCGCGGTCGCCTCGTTTGTCATGCTGGCCGTGCCCTTCATGGTGGAGGGCATCGGCGATCGCCTCGGCCGCATGACGCCGTTTGCCCTCGGCTTCGGCGTGCTGGCCGTATCTGAATGGCTGATCGGCGGACAGCTTGATCCGTTCCTGTTCTCTGCCGGCGTGATCGGGCTTAATCTGGCCGCCATGTTTCTGGGGCCGTTCTCGATGGCGCTGCTGGTGGAATACGACCCCAGCGGCACCAGCGCCGCGGCCGGACCGGCCATTATCATGCTGGGCGCATCAACCGGCCCGGCCGTGGCCGGCATATTGCTGCGCCTGGTCGGCTCATCCGGATTTGCCGCCGCCGGTGTCGCCAGTTGCCTGACGGCATTCGCGCTCGTCGTCCTGTCGCGACGCCATCATCGGGCCATCGCCTAGATTTTGACCCATAAAATTTTGGCCGGGGCGCCGACTGTGAAGTCGATGCCCCGGCCAAAATAATCATCGTTTCAAAAAAAAGCCTCGTCCTCAGACCAAAATCTTCCGTCCACCTTCCAAAGTCTTCTCGTCCTGCGCCCCCAGATCGACCGGCGCCGGGATCGCCCGCCCCCTGATCACCGCGGGCCGCGCGCCAATAGCGTTGATCCAACGCTCCAGATTGGGCAGACCTTCGATCGTCACACCCGACCAGGCATAACTATGCACCCAACTCCAATTGGCAATGTCGGCGATGGAATAATCGCCCGCCAGATACTCATGATCCGTCAATTGACGTTCCAGCACCTCGAACAACCGCCGAGTCTCGCGCTGATAACGATCGATCGCAAACGGAATCTTCTCGGGCGCATAACGGAAAAAAACATTGGCCTGCCCCATCATCGGCCCGATCCCGCCCATTTGGAACATCAGCCACTGGATCACCCGCGAGCGTCCCTTGATGTCGGCGGGCATCAACTTGCCCGATTTTTCCGCCAGATAAATCAAAATGGCGCCCGATTCAAACACCGCGAAATCATCGTTGTCGCGATCCACAATGGCCGGAATGCGGCCATTGGGATTGATCTTCAGATACCATTCCTCCTTCTGCTCGCCCTTCGACAAAGCCAGCGCGTTGACCTTATATTCCAGGCCGGTTTCCTCAAGCGCAATCGAGGCTTTCCAGCCATTGGGGGTTTCCGCCGTATAGAGATCAATCATGGACATGCGCTCCTTTCGTAATAAAGACGCCTCTCGTCATGCGCCAAATACCCGCAACGCATCCGGAACCTTGTTCGGCATCGCCAGCGCCGCCTGCACACCAGGACGCGCATTCATCCGCTCGACCCACGCGATCACACACGGCGTCGCGGTGGGATTCATCAAATCGGGAAACAACCGATCCAGGCTCGCCGTGTTGGAATAGGTATTGAGATCGGCCAGCGAGAATTGATTGCCGATCAGATAATCCGAATTCTTCAACATCGCTTCCATCTTCTGCACCGAAATCCCCAGCTTGCGCTTGGAATCGGCCAGTTGCTCCTCGGTGAAGGAATCGCCCGCCACGGTCGCCCATTTGTCGCGCTGCTCCTTCAAGGGAATGCGCGCCAGCAATTCCGCCAGCTTGCCCTTCTCGATATTCACCGCGATCCGGCGCACCAAGGTGTGCCAGCCGATCATGCTAAGAGCCGGGGTATAGACATCATCGACGAATTTATTCCACACGCGCATATGCGCACGATCGACCATATTCGCCGGGCGAAACGGAATCGCAGGAAATACATCATCAAGATACTCGTTGATGACGGTCGATTCGGTAATCACCGCGCCATCATGCACCAACACCGGCACCTGACCATTCGGATTGATGGCGACAAAAGCCGGTTCATGCTGCTCGAATCGCATCAAATCCACGTAATGGCTGACGAAATCGATCTTTTTTTCCTTCAGACACAGCAAAACCTTCATCGAATTGGCCACTGGCTCGGCGTGATAAAGTTCCAGCATCGAAATTTACTCCGTTAAATTTATCAAGCTTGCTCGGCAGCCTTGCGGGCGCGGCGAAATTCCTCGAACGCCAAACGCTTTGGATCCGCTTCGCCATCGGGCATTGCCGCCAGGATATTCTCGAATGTTTCGCGCGTCTCTTCCTTGAATTCGGGATGCGAGAAAATATAAAGATCGTTGTTGCGGATCCCCTGCAGGACTTTTACGCCCACCTCTTCCGGATCCATGCCCAATTTCTGAATTTCTTCCAGCCGGGCCATGAAATCCGCATCGACTTCGCCCTTTTTCGCGGTCAAATTCTCGGGACGGATTTCATCGGAATGGTGAATATTGCTGTTGACCAGGCCGGGATTCAACATCGAAACCCCGATATTATAACGCGCGACACACGGCCGCAGCGATTCCGTCAGACCCCGCACGGCAAATTTCGCGGTGGTATAAATCCCCGCCCCCGACGAGCCAACAAACGCGGCCATCGAGGCGGTATTAACAATATGCCCGCCTTCGCCATGAGCACGAATGCGCGGCAAAAACGTCTGCACGCCATTAACGACGCCGCCAAGATTCACCCCCAGCACCCAATCCCAATCGTCATAGGTGCAATTATCGATGCTGGCGAATAAATTAATGCCGGCATTGTTGCAAACCACATGCACTTTGCCGAACACCTTCTCGGCCTCGTCGGCCGCCCGCGCCATCGCGCCGCGGTCGGTAACGTCAAGTTGGATCGCGTGAGCGGAGCGATTATGCAATTGCCCCATGGCCCTATCGAGATGATCCTGGCGTATATCCGCAATCACCACCTTCATCCCGGCGGCAAGAAAGGTTTTAGCCATCCCAAGCCCAATGCCATTGGCCGCGCCCGTGATAAAAGCCACTTTACCTTCAACATCTTTCATCGACGTCTCTCCTTTTCAACCCCAGCGGGAATGTTCGGGTCCGGGCAAGAAAGCCTGCTCGGGTTTGCCAGTAAGGCTCATCGCCAACGCCGCCTGCACGGCGGGACGCGCACGGATCCGTTCCAGCCAATTCATCATGCGCGGCGCCGTGGTTTGGTTCAACAAATCCGGCGTCAGACTGGTCAAACAATGGGTCAGCGCAAAGCTGTCGATGTCGTAAAGCGAATAGCTGTCACCCGCGAGCCAGGCGGAATTCGCCAAAATACCCTCGATCTTGCCGATCCCCAACCCCACCTTGCGGCGGCTATCCTCGATCAATTCAGCAGGATCTTCCGGCGCCAGCAAAGCCGTCCACCCCTCGCGCCGTTCCTGAAAGCCGCGGGCCGCAAGCACCGCTTTGATCGAATCAGCACCACGCTTGCGCAAAACCGGCGCCAGATAACGAAACACGCCCAAAGTCGAAACCGCAGGCCCCAACAACTGGCCGAACCCGGCAGCGCCGGCCAGAATGCGCCAATGCGCCTCCGCACCCGCGGGACGCAGGCTCATGGGCGAAAAAACATCGTCCAGATAGATCGACATAAAGAAAGAGTCGGTCATCACACGACCGTCATGGACCAAAATCGGTCCCTCGCCTTCCATGTTCATTTCCACCTCATCATTGGGCAGAAACCTGTTTTCGTAACTGGCGTCTTTCAGCGGATCGACGTGATGGCTCACAAATTCAACGTTCTTTTCTTTCAGCACGATCAACGGCTTCAATGAAAACAGATTGGGCTCGCCATGATATAGTTCAAGCATTGTCCCGTCCCTTTGTTATTTTATCTTGCCAGCAACGCCATGCGCGACACCAGCGTGGTCCGTCCCATCGAAGCCATCGATTGGGTTGCCGGACGTTCATAGATTTTACGCAGCCACTCCATCAGATGCGGCGTCTTTTCATCGTTGCAACTGTCAGGACGGGAAAACGGCAGAGCATAAGCGGTATTATAGGCATTGGCATCGGCCAGCGAATAGGTTTCACCCGCCAGCCAGGGGCGCCGGGTCAACACCGCTTCGATCTTTAATATTCCCAAATCAAGCCGCCGCCCGGATTCAGCCAATTCCTCGGCGCTGAAAGTATTATAGATGGCCTTCTGCCACGCAATCCGGCGTTCCTTCATCGGAATGCGATCGATCTTGGCCCGCAGTTCATCGGGATCGCGTTCACGCACGGAAGGACCAACAAACACGCTCCAGCCGATCATGCTAAGCGACGGCGCGAAATAATAATCGAAATATTTCATCCACCAACGCATGCGCCAACGCTCATACGGATCGCTCGGCGTCAATTGCGGACCGTCAAAGGCCTGATCGACATATTCCATGATCGCCGTCGATTCAATCAGCAGCAGATCGTCATGCACCAATGCCGGGATCGTGCCATTTGGATTGATCTTGAGATACTCGGGAGAATGCTGATCGAAATTCAGCAAATCAAGATAATGGCTTTCAAATGCAACGCCTTTTTCCTTCAATGCCAACATTGGCTTGCCGGAATTGGCATTGGGTTCCCAGTGATAAAGCGTGAGCATGAAGCCAATCCTTTCGTGGTGCAAAAACCCGGACAATTCCGCGGGAAAAAATACCCGCGGACAAAAAAGCCTTTTCTTTTATTGGATCTTGATCAGCACACTCTTTATTTCCGTATAATGTTCGATGATGTCGCGGCCATTTTCACGGCCATATCCCGATTGCTTCATGCCGCCGAACGGCAGATTGGGATCGACGCTCATATGATTATTGACCCAGACCGTCCCCGCCTTGATCCGCCGCGCCATGCGATGCGCCGTGCCAAGATTGCTGGTCCACACGCTCGCGCCCAATCCGTAATCGGTATTATTGGCCACCGCAACGATTTCATCTTCCGACGAGAACGGCGTCGCCACCAGCACCGGGCCAAAGATTTCCTCGCGCACGATGGTGGCGTCGGCGCCAACATTGGTAAACACCGTCGGCTCAACAAAAAAGCCCGTGTTGCCATGGCGTTTGCCGCCCGTCACCACCTGGCCACCCTCGGCAACGCCTTTGGCGATATAACCCAGCACGCGCTCCATCTGCACTTGCGACACAAGCGGTCCCAACTGACTGTCGGGTGCCGATCCCGCGCCGATCTTCAAGGATTTGGCGATCGCCGCAACACCGGCAACCACCTTGTCGAAAATCGAGGCGTGCACATAAAGCCGCGATCCGGCCGTGCACACCTGGCCCTGATTGAAGAAAATCGCGTTGGCCGCCCCCGCAATCGCCTGGTCGATGTCGGCGTCGGCAAACACGATCACCGGCGATTTGCCGCCAAGTTCCAAGGTAACGCGCTTCATCGTATCCACAACCTGACGGCCAATCAGCTTGCCAACCACCGTGGACCCGGTGAAGGCGATCTTGTCAACGTCGGGATGCGCCACAATCGCCGCCCCGGCGACCTCGCCAAACCCGGTGATGATATTCACCACGCCCGGCGGAAAACCCGCCTCGATGATCAATTCGCCCAATCGCAATGCCGTCAGCGAGGTTTCTTCCGCCGGCTTCAACACCACGGTGCAGCCCGTCGCCAATGCCGGCCCCAATTTCCAGGCCGCCATGGCGATCGGGAAGTTCCACGGGATAATCTGCCCCACCACCCCTACCGGCTGACGCAACGTAAAGGCCTGATATTCCTCGCCCGGAAAACCACACGACACATCAAGCGTCCGGCCTTCGATCTTGGTCGCCCAGCCGGCCATATAGCGAAAGGAATCAACCGCGCCATGCACATCGACAACCTTGGCAAGAAACTGCAATTTGCCGTTGTCGATGCTTTCCAACTCGCCCAATTCGTCGGTGTTTCGTTCGATCAAATCGGCCAACTTATTGATCAGCCGCTCGCGTTCCACCGGACGCATCCGGCTCCACGCTGAATCCTCAAACGCCTGGCGCGCCGCCTTCACGGCAAGATCGACATCTTCCGGGCCGGCCTCGGCCAAAGTCTTGATCACGGCTTCGCTGGCCGGATCGATCGCATCGAATGTCTTGCCCGAAAGCGCATCAACCCAAGCGCCATTGATCAATAATTTGCCGCGCCGCGCGACGAATCTCTGGGCAGCCTCACCCAGTTCCGGAAAGCTGGTCATAGTCTTACTTCTCCCACGAACGCTTGCTTTGCATGCGTCATACGTTATCGCCCTCTCACGGTGATTACCGCGAACGGCCTTTATCCTCGTCATTGTCCCCCGGTGCCGCGTCGCCCGCTCTACCGGGAAGGAACAAAAACGCGCGAAGGCGTGAACTATGACACCAGCGGCCCTATCTCCCGGCCGCTGGTTCGGCTGCCCCTCACCCCACCAATTTATTGAGCGCTTGAATTTTTCGGCCAAACTGGTAGCCTTGCAACGAATAATTTATGTTGCATCGCACACAAGAAGCGACCGTTACCAACAAAAAATGAAAATCGTGGTGGCGTAAAATGCTGCCCGGGGGGGTTAGAGTATGATCAGATATTCTACGGAGCACATCAAGCCCCACGCAAAAGTGGCGCATTGGAACGATACGATCACCAATGTCTTCAGCCCGATGGAAGCGTTGCCGATCGATCCGCTGGATTTCGAGGCCGAAGTCAAGTTCAAGCAACTCGGGCAAATGGGCATCGCCAACGTAGTGTCGCGTCCGGCCACGATACACCATTTTGCCAGTTATGCGTCGCGTTCCGCCAGCCGGCGATTTTTTGTCCATCTTCAGCTAATAGGCAGCCTGATGGCCTCGCAAGACGGCAAAAAGGCCCAGCTCGACGTAGGCGACCTGGTGGTTTGCGACAGCTCGATGCCCTACAGTCTGAAATACAACGAAAATTGCAGCACGCTGGTATTGATCGTCTCGGCCCAGGATCTAAAACGGCACGTCCCAACACCCGAAGAATTACTGGGCGTCACCTTTTCGGGCCAGCAATGCTTCCCCAGCGCCACCTCCACATTGCTTCGCAGCCTGTGGACCCAGGTCGAGGAAGAACTCGACCCCGATCTTGGCGTGCGGGTGGCCAATAACGTTCTCGATATGCTTGCCACCGCCTGGATGGTTGCCAAGGGCAAAACCTCGGGCGATAGCGCGGTGGCCGAATCGCGGCGCGTGCAGATCAAACGATACATCGAGGCCAATCTGCGCGACGCCGAACTGTCACCCCAATCGGTGGCGGCGTCTTTCGGCATTTCCACCCGCTATCTGCACATGCTGCTGGCCGATCAAGATGAAAGCGTCTGCAGCTATATTCTGCGGCGGCGGTTGGAAGAATGCGGCAAGCAATTGGCCGATCCGCTGTGGCGCAAACGCACCATCACCGAAATCGCCTTCAACTGGGGCTTTAACAACGCCACGCATTTCGCGCGGGTGTTCAGAAATCAGCACAACGTCAGCCCCAGAGATTTCCGAAATTTGTGTCAGGTAAAATAAAAATTTTACCTGACACAGCCCGCCCCCTCAGGCTCCTGCGTCATAAATCGGATTCGACAACAACCAACGCGCCGCATCGGCCCGCGCCTGATCGATCGGAACATCCGGAATCGCCGCCGCCAGCGCCGCGTTGCGCGCCAGGATAACGTCGCGGAATTCCGGGTGACTGAAGATAAACAGCTTGTTCTGCTTGATCCCTTCGACCACATACCTGCCCGCCTCGGTTGCTTCCATGGCGTGGACCATCATCGGGTGCGGCTCCTCGTCTGCCGGGGCTTCGGCCGCCTGGTGGCCGGCCTCGGCCAGATAGGCCGGGCGGTTTTTGGGGGACTCGCCGATATTCGATTTGGTCGGGCCAGGACAATAGACCGAAACGCCAATCGGCTGGCCGATCATGTCGGTGCGCAGCGCCTCGGAAAGACCGAGCACGGCGAATTTGGTGGTGGTATAAAGCCCCAAACTGCCAAGCGCCGCCACGCCACCGATCGACGAGACATTGACGATATGAGCTTCCCGGCCCGACGCCCGCATCCGCGGCAGAAAGGTCATGATGCCATTGATCACGCCGCCGATATTGATGCTGATGATCCAATCCCAGTCGGAATAGGTCGCTTTCTCGATCACGCCGTCCAGCCCGACGCTGACGCCGGCGTTATTGACCAGCACTTGCACCGGCCCCAGCGTGCGTTCAACCTCATCGGCGACGCGCACAAAAGCCTCGCGATCGACCACATCGAGCTTGACCGGCAATACCTGCTGATCCGGATGTTTGGCGAAATAAGCCATGGTTTCGTCGCGGTGAGCCTCGTTGCGATAGGTGAAGGCAACCTTCATACCTTCCTCGGCCAGCATCTTGACAATGCCCAAACCGATGCCGCTGCTGCCGCCGGTAACGAATGCGACCTTACCCTTTAATTCTTTCATGGTGTTTCTTTCCCTTGCGATGCGGTCAGACCTGCACACCGTGGCCCGCGGGTCTGATCGACGGTTTTTCGACGATCAGAGATACCATCAAATAAATGAGGACTCCAAAAAGAAAAAGCGGCTGGATCTTTCTCCGGTAAGGAGAAAGACCCAGCCGCCCATTTCAGCCTGGAGCGTGATGACTTTAGGCCGAGTCGAATTTCCTGCGTCATCACGCTCCAGGTCTTTGTTTTAGCGAGCAATTTCATGCCATCAAGCGATAGCAAGTGATGGCATATTGCTCTAAATCACAGATTGCGTTTGATCGTGAACAGGAAGGTCCGCGGTTGGCCTGGCTCACCGCTCATGTAACCATTGGAAACCAGAACCGAGCCGAATTTATACAGATAATACAATTTGTCGGTGGCATTCAACACGTCAAGCTGCGCCTTCCATTTGCCATCGTCCGATGCATAAATCAGATGCAGATTGGTCAGACCGTAAGCGCCCTGCGACGATATCGGATTGTTCTGGCTTTCGAAATAGATCCTCGATTGCCAGTTGAAATCCACCCGCGGCGTCAGATTGCCATATTCCTTGAAGTCCAAGGTATATTGCGCACCCAAATCAAACTTGGCCGCCGGCACATCAGGCAACTTGTCGTTCATAAAGATGCCGCCCGGATTGGCGGCGCTATACCCGGCGCCGCCCAACGTGTCATATTTAAAGTCCATATAATCGCCAGACGCATTAAGCACCAAATCCGGGACCGGGCGCGCGTCGATTTCAAGCTCCACGCCCTTCACAGTCGCGGAACCTGCGTTGGTAACCACATTTCCAGGCAGTCCAACAGTCAGCGCCGATTCTTGCATCTGGCTGATCTTGTTCAGATAGATTGCCCCGTTGGCACGCAACGTATTATCGAACCATGCACTTTTAACACCCGCTTCATACGCCGTCACCACTTCCGGCGCGTAAGGCAAGATCTCGCTGGCGAACACGGGACGGCCATTGATGCCACCGGCCTTGAAACCGGTCGAATATTGCACATAGCCATTCAACGACGGCGTAAAGGCATATTGCAACCCAAATTTCGGATCGGTGCGATAGGATCTCGAAATCGCTCCCTGCGAAGGGAACAACACCGAACCGCCGGGCGCCGGATTAAACAGCGAGAAGCTCCCGCCGTAATTGGCAAGCGAGTAAAGCGGACGATTAAAGGTGTAAGACTTGCTGTTATAGCTATAGCGTGCCCCGGCCTCGAAGGTCAGCTTGGGGGTGATATGATACATCGCATGTATGAAAGCCGAGGCATTGCGATCGGCTTCAGGATCGTGCTGGCCAAAATTCAAGCCTATGCTGGGACCAGGAAATGGAGGAGACGGCAACGGAATCACCAACCCGGCAATATTCACATTGCCGCTCAGCAAACTGTTGTTCTGGAAATAATAGCCGCCAACGGTCCATTCCAATTTATGGTCGAATGAATCGCCGCCCATACGCAGCTCTTCCGAATATTGGGTGCTGTGCATCAAATTATCGACCAGCTCAAAGGTGACCGGGCCACCAAAGTCTTCGGTATATTCACCGTCGCTCTCATGATAGCCCGAGATCGACGTCAGCACCATATTATTGAGCGGTCCTATATCACCAAGCTTCCAATCGCCCCGCAGCGTAATATCCTGGGTATTGGCCGTGTTGGCCGCCGGAACGCTGCGGCCCGTGAGCGGATCATTAAAGGTTGAATAGGTCACATACGGATTTTTGCTGACCAGGCGCTGGGTCACGCCCATACCAAAGGCAGGGATCAAGACATTGGTATTATAGATACCCTGCGACTGACCGCGATAATTCGGATCGATCAAGATCGGCACATCCGGCGTCGCGGAGCCGGCATCACGCGCAACCTGCGCCGAAAGATTGATGGTCAAATCGGGAGTCGCCAGGAATTTAAAGGCAACACGCCCGATCCGCTGATCGATCGAACCTTCGTCGCCAATTTTACAACCGCTGGCGTTGGTGCTCGACTGCAAGCCGATCGTTCCCTGACCGGCGGCCGAAGGGTGGCTGCAAACATAATCGACCCGGGTCACGTAACCATCGGCCTTATCGGCCGCGCCAAAAACCCGCATGAACAAGCGATCGGGAATCAACGTGGTGTCGAACGCCGCACGAACGCGGGTGCGATTATAACTTCCATAACCAACTTCGATAAATCCCGTGTTGCCGCCGTGCGGCTGAACACTATAGATTTTCACCGAACCGCCTTCGCTGTTCATGCCTGCCAGTGTGCCCTGCGGGCCGCGATCGACTTCGATGCGACCGGTATCACCCAGGCTCGCCTGCGAGCCGAACATCGTGCCGAGATATATATCGTCGAGATACATGCCCACACCGGGGCTTCCCGAAATAAGCGCATCGGCCTGACCGGCGCCGCGGATAAAGGCAATCACCGACTTGCCCTGACCGCCGCCACTCGGCGTCAACTCCACGCTGGGCGCCACGGCAGCAACATCGGATACCGTCGTGATCGCGCGCGCTTCCATCTGGCTCGCGCTGATGGCAGTGATCGCGATTGGCGTTTTCTGCAGATTTTCCTTTTTATAGCGCGCCGTCACCACCACTTCCTGAAGTTGGGTGCTCTTGGCGGTCCTGCCCGTCGCGGACTGGCCCGGATTGGCACTCTGGGCCTGCGCCGCCCCCGCCGACAGAATCATGCCGGCAGCCAACGCGCCAACCGACACATTCGTCAAAATTGTGCTCGCCAAGAACGCGCCACAACGCGTCGGGCGAGAGCCAATTCCAGACATATTTCCTATAGACCGGATATTCATGGACGCATCCTCTTGTTTTCTTGTGTTGAAACGTGACGCAGCAGAGAGAAGCCGAGCATTTTCTGTCTTGCTGGTAACAACTCTGCAATGTTCCCAACCACCTTATATTCCCACCGCCCGCCCGCTCCCCTTTCCGTGCAAAACAACGCCACCAATAAGGAAATGCACGCCAACGGGCCAAAAGAGTGTTCGCAAAGACACACCTTCCGCATCAACGGCGAAAAAGCGAAAGACCTCCGCGGACGCAATATCCCGGCCCAGGGAGAACGCGTTTGCCGCCCTCCCCCTGCATTGGCCGACCACGCCGCCAAGCGTTACGACCGCGCCTTGTTCTTGATAATTTCGGCAAATATCGGATTGCAAATGATCGGCGGCAGCTTGTCGCGGCGTGCGACATTGATCTCTTCATCCGGGAACGACGCCATGATCGCCGCAAACCGCTCGGCGATGCCTTCCTTGAACTCGCGGTGGGTGATAATATAAAGATCGTTCTGCCGGATGCCCTTCAGCACACGTTCGCCAACCTCCAACGGGTCCATCCAGGCCGGGTCGATCGGCCGATCGGCAAGGAATTTCTCCACCTCGGCATAGCCGCTATCGGCGCGATATTGGGCCGGCCGCAGCGCCCCTGCCTCACGGATATTGCTTTGCACCGGGCCGGGACAAAAGGCCGAAACGCCGATGTTCTGCGCCGCCAATTCGCCATGCATCACTTCCGACAAGCCAATCACCGCCGCCTTGGCCGCCGTATAAAGGCTGCAATTCGAGATCGGCAGCAATCCGGCCTTTGATGCGGTATTGACGATATGACCGCTCTCGCCGTGCGCCAACATGCGCGGCAAGAAGGTGTGGATGCCGTTGAACACACCGCCAAGATTGACCCCTATCGACCAATCCCAATCGCCATAGCCCGCCTTGGCGATCGGCCCCAGCACGCCAACGCCGGCGTTGTTGCATAATATATGCACCT
>JAJZHU010000274.1 GCA_021798375.1 Pseudomonadota bacterium
GTCGATCGCGGCAAGGCCCCGGCCAAAGCGAAGACCTGATCAGCCGATGTCCTATCTCCGTTTGGTGCTGGTCTTTCTGCTGCTGCTGGTGGTGGTGCTGTTTGCTTCATCCACCACCTCAAGCGTGCAGCTTTCGTTGGCCCTCACCCCGCTAAAAACACCCCCCATGCCGCTTTCGGCGGTCATACTTATTACGGTGCTCCTCGCCTACTTCGCCGGGGTGTTGTCGCGCATGCTGTCATTGTTCTCACTGCGCCGCCGCCTGAAACGCACAGAATCCGAACTCACCGACACCCAAGCCCAATTGCGCAACGCCTTGCAGCAGATCACCACACTGCAATCGGCCGCCATGCCGCCCGCCGCCCCGCCGCCGCAGTCGCCGCCACCCTATCAATATGGCTAAACACAATCCGCTGATCGCGGCGCTCGATACCGCCAGCATCGCCCAGGCAAGCACCTGGGCGGACAGCATCGGCCCTCATTGCGGCATGGTGAAACTGGGGCTGGAGTTCTTTCTCGCCCACGGCCCCGATGCGGTGGCCGAGGTGGTGGGATCGATCCCCTTTTTCCTCGATCTGAAACTCTACGACATCCCCAACACGGTCGCCGGCGGCGTGCGTTCGGTGGCGCGCCTGCGTCCTGCCCTGCTCACTCTGCACGCCAGCGGCGGCAGCGCGATGATCGAGGCCGCGCGCAACGCCGCCGAGACCGCCCCGCTGCGACGTCCCAAATTGCTCGCCGTCACTGTTCTCACCAGTTTTTCCGGCCAAGCCCTGGCCGAAACCGGCATGGGCGGCGATGTGCGCGCCCAGGTGCTGCGATTGGGCGCCATGGCCATCAAGGCAGGCGCCGACGGTCTGGTGTGCAGCGCCCACGAGATCGCCCCGCTGCGCGACCTGCTGGGATCCGGCCCGATTCTGGTCGTCCCCGGCATCCGCCCCAAAGGCAGCCCCACCGACGATCAGGCCCGCACCATGACACCGCTGGAAGCGATCCAAGCGGGCGCCGATTACATCGTGGTTGGCCGCCCGATCACCAAAGCCGCCGATCCCGCCGCCGCGGCGCGCCAGATTGCGTTGGAAATCGTCTGATGCGCGTCAAAATCTGCGGCATCAACAGCGAACGCGCCTTCGATACGGTGGTCGAGGCCGGCGCCGATTATCTCGGCTTTGTGTTCTTCCCCCCCTCGCCGCGCGCGGTCGCACCCGCCCGGGCCGCCGCCCTTTCCGCTCGCGCCCAAGGTGGCCCCAGGCGTGTGGGATTGTTCGTCAAGCCAACGCCGGGGGCGGTGGCGGAAGTCCTGGCCGATCTGAAACTCGACGTGCTGCAATTCCACGATGCGGGCGATCTCGCCTTGTTCCACCAGTTCGGGCTACCGATCTGGTGCAGTTACGGCGTCCGCACCCGAGCCGACCTGCCTGGCAGCCGCGAAGGCGCCGACGAACTGCTGCTGGATGCCAAGCCCTCCAAGGATTCCACCCGCCCCGGCGGCAATGCGACCAGTTTCGATTGGCGCATCCTCGCGCATTGGCAGGCTCCCGCGCCTTGGTGGCTGGCGGGTGGCCTCAACCCCGAAAATATCGGCGAGGCCATCCGCATCAGCGGCGCCACCGCCGTCGATGTCTCGTCGGGCGTCGAATCCGCACCGGGTATAAAAGACCCGGCGCGGATCAAATCATTCATCGAAAACGCGCGGCAAGCGGATTCGTAAACTCATCCGCCCCAAGGCAATATCCGCTGCAATTCCAATTCCTTGTCGATCCACTGGTGCTTCAACGCGCCCAACACATGAAGACCCACCAGCACATACAACACATCGGCCAGCAACGAGTGCAGGTGCCCCAGTCGCTTGTGCCAAATCTGTTTCACGTCGGGCGGCAGGTCGGCGATGAAGCCAAGATGCGGCCAGGCAAACTGCCCATACACATGCAGCGGATATTGCGCCGCCACCGCCACGCTCCGCGCCTCGTCATGCGCCCACCCGGTCAAGGGCAAAGCCAGCGCCACCGCATACAAGCCAAGATGCGCCGCGTGCGTCAACGCCACTTCCCATGGCTTGTAAGTGGCCGGCAAAGCAGGTGGAATATGGGTCGCGCGCCAAACCAGACGCAGCAGCATCAACACCAGGATCAACAAGCCTGTGGATTTGTGGAAATCGATGATCGCCCGCGAGGTTGCAGTCGCCTTCGCATCATCGTCCACCGCCCACGTCAACCCCACATTGACAACGATCAACAATGCGATGAACCAATGAAAAAACATCGCTGTGCCGGTGTATCGCAGCAGATTGCGCATCTTATCCTCCGTCCGTTGTTTTGATTACAGAACAACAGCAAGAACAGCGCGTCAAGTTACACTACAACCACGGCAATCACGCCGGAACCTGCACCTCTTGCTGCAAATTGCAGCACGCCAGCGCCGTTTGCAGGATCGCCCGCGCCGAAAGCCCGGCCTGGTCCAGTTGCACCGCCTGCGAATTATGCTCGATCAACCGGTCCGGCAGCGTCAGCGGACGGAATTTCAGCCCGTGATCGAACGCCCCGGCGTGCGCCAAATGCTGCGCCACCAAGGCGCCAAACCCGCCCGAACTGCCTTCTTCCACCGTGATCAACACCTCGTGCGTGCGGGCCAGCCGATCGATCAGATCCGTGTCGATCGGCTTGGCAAAGCGCGCGTCCACCACCGTGACCTTCAGACCGCGCAACGCCAGATCATCCGCCGCCTTGATGGTGTCGGCCAGACGTGTGCCGAGCGACACCAACGCCACCGTGGTCCCCTCGCGGATCACGCGCCCCTTGCCGATCGGCAAAATCTCGCCTTGCGCGGGCAGCGGCAAACCCAACCCGTTGCCGCGCGGATAACGAATGGCCGAGGGGCCGGTGTCATGCTGGGCGGCGGTGGCGACCATATGCGCCAACTCCACCTCGTCGGCGGGCGCCATCACCACGATATTGGGCAGACAGCACAAATAGGCCAGATCGAAGCTGCCGGCATGGGTCGCCCCATCGGCGCCCACCAACCCGGCGCGATCGATGGCAAAGCGCACCGGCAGATTTTGCAGCACCACATCATGCACCAACTGGTCGTAACCACGCTGCAGAAAGGTGGAATAAATCGCGCAAAACGGACGCATCCCCTCGGCGGCCAAGGCGGCCGCGAAAGTGACGGCGTGTTGTTCGGCGATGCCCACATCAAAACAGCGCTTGGGGAATTTCTGCTGAAACTTGTCCAGCCCGGTGCCCGAGGGCATCGCCGCCGTGATCGCCACGATTCGCGGGTCGGCCTCGGCCGCCTTGACCAGATAATCGGAAAATACCTTGGTATAGCTCGGCGGCCCAGGCGGCGACTTGACCTGCTGGCCCGTCACCACATCGAATTTGACCACGCCGTGATATTTGTCGGGCGAGGCCTCGGCCGGCGCATAGCCTTTGCCCTTTTGCGTGATGGCATGAACCAGAATCGGCCCCATGTCCTCGGCGTCGCGCACATTGCGCAACACCGGCAGCAAATGTTCCAGATTATGCCCGTCGATCGGCCCGACGTAGTAAAAACCCAATTCCTCGAACAAAGTGCCGCCGGTTAGAATCCCGCGCGCATATTCCTCGGCCCGCTTCACCGTGCGTCCAATTCCCGGCGGAAAATGCCTGGCCATGCGCGCGCCAAAATCGCGCAACCCCATGAAACGGCGCGACGACAGCAGCCGCGACAAATAG
>JAJZHU010000275.1 GCA_021798375.1 Pseudomonadota bacterium
TGTGGATCAGCGCGCTGTCGAACGGTTTGTCGATTTTCTGGCGCAAGCGCGACACATGCACATCGATCACGTTGGTTTGCGGGTCGAAATGATAATCCCATACGCCTTCAAGCAACATGGTGCGGGTGACCACCTGTCCGGCGTGGCGGGCGAGGAATTCCAACAGGCGGAATTCGCGCGGCTGCAGTTCGATCTTTTGCCCGGCGCGTTTGACGGTGCGCGACAGCAGATCGACTTCCAGATCGCCTACCGCGAGCTTGGTCGAGGGCGCTTCGGGGCGGCTGCGGCGCGAGAGTGCCTCGACGCGGGCAAGAAGTTCGGAGAAGGCAAATGGTTTGGTCAGATAATCGTCGCCGCCCGCCCGCAGGCCGCGCACGCGGTCGTCGACGCCCGACAACGCCGAAAGGAACAGCACGGGGGTGGAGATTTGCTGGCTGCGCAAGGTTTCAAGCAAGCGCACCCCATCCACGCCACCCGGCAACATGCGATCGAGGATGATCGCATCGAAGGTTTCGCTGGCGGCCAAAAACAGGCCGTCGCGTCCATTGTCCGCGTGTTCGACGGTGTGACCCGCTTCACGCAGTCCCTTGACCACAAAACCGGCTACGTCACGGTCGTCTTCTACCACCAGAATGCGCATTTGATTCCTCTGGGCTTTTTGTGGGCTTTTTGAATCTCGACAGTTGGCGTCGCATTGGGAAATGCGACCCACCCATGTCTCACTCTGAGACATGCCATGAGAAGAGGAAGCGCACAAGTTGCGATCGGTTAAGGCAGTGGTTATTGCGGCTGCCGATCGGGGAATTCCGGCCAGTCATGTTTGGGATAACGCCCCCGCATGTCCTTGCGTGCATCCAGCCAGGCGCCGCGCCAGAAAGATCCCAGATCGGCGGTGATGGCGATGGGCCGGCCCGCCGGGGATAGCAGGGCGAGACGCAGCGGGATCTTGCCGCCGGCCAAAAGCGGCGTGGTGGCAAGCCCGTAGAAATGCTGGGCGCGGGCGGCGGCCAGGGGCACGGGTTCCAGATAATCGATGGCGGCGCGGCCCTTGGCCAGCGGCAGGTGGGTCGGCAGGTCGCGGTCGAGTTTGCTGGCCTGGTCCCATGACAATTGGGCGCGCAGGACGGCCAGCAGATCGAGTCCGGCGAGATGCGCCAGACGGCTCATGCCGATCAAATGGGGCGCCAGAAATTCCGCGCCGTTCGCGATGATCGCCGCATCGGAAAGATCGGGCAGAGCGGGGTCAAGGCTTTGCGCCAGTCTGACGCGAGCCTGGAATTGCCGTGCCGGGTCGGTCCAGGGCAGGCGGTTCAGATCGGCGCAGGCGGCGCGGGCCAGGGCCGCGGCGGTTTCCTCGGCGCCGGCGGGCTCGGTGCGGTCTTCCAGGATCAGCGCGCCCAGGCGGCGGCGGCGGCGGGCGAGCACGGATCCCGTGACCGGATCAAGCCCGGTTTCAACCTGAACGGTGATGGTGGCCAGGATGTTTTCGGGCAGATCGGCGGGATCGAGCGGTGCGGCGAGGCGGATGCGCGCGGCCTGTTTGAGTTCGAGCGACGCCACCGCCAGCAATTTGGCGCCGGATAATTTGTCGTTGCGATCGAGCCGCGCGCCACCCCCGCCCGCCAGACGAAAAGATCCCGGTTCGCCGCGCGAGGCGGCGATGCGGTCGGGGAAGGCGGCGGCGATCAGCCGGGCCGCGTTGCCGCCGGACTTGATGCGTCCCACGCGCAGGCGGCCGCGATATTGCTCGGCGCCGCGGCGAATGCGCGACAGCGTGGCGCGGTCGGCGTCGGCGGCGTCGCCTGCCAGGGCATCCAGGCGCAGTTGAATATCGGCGGGAGATTCGCGGGCGCGCAGCGGGTCGCGTTCTTCCAGCAAAGCGGCCAGATCGGCGGCGAGGGCGGATTCTGCCGGGTCGCGCGCGGCCAGCATCATCGCCGCCAGACGTGGATGGGCGCCCAATTTGGCCATGGCGCGGCCCTGATCGGTCAAACGTCCCGTATCATCGAGGGCGCCGAGTGCCGCCAATAAGGCGTGGGCGGCTTTCAAAGCCCCTTCGGCGGGTTGATCGGGAAAGGACAGGTCGGCGGGGGCGGTGCCCCAGGCGGCGCAATCGAGCAGCAGGCCGGACAGGTCGGCATCGGCGATTTCGGGGCGCTCGAACGGGGCCAGGCCACGGTGCAGCGCCTCGCTCCACAGGCGTATGGCGATGCCGGGGGCTTCGCGGCCGGCCCGTCCGGCGCGTTGGTCGGCGCTGGCCCGCGCGATGCGCAAGGTGGCCAGTTTGGCCAGGCCGGAGCTGGGGTCGAGCCTTGGCGTGCGGCGGAAGCCGCCATCGATCACGATCCGCACGCCGGGGATGGTGAGCGAGGTTTCGGCGATCGAGGTGGACAGCACCACGCGGCGATGATCGGGATCGGGCCGCAGCGCGCGTTCCTGAATTTCGGGGGAGAGTTCGCCGTGCAGCGGCAGCACCAGTGCCTTGATATCGGCAAGCGCCGCTTCGGTGCGGCGGATCTCGCCCATGCCGGGCAGAAAGACCAGGATATCGCCGCTGTGTTGATCGAGCGCCTGGCGCACGGCGCGGGCGGCGGCGTCAGCCAGGTCGCGCGGGTCGGCGATGTCGCGCGGGCTGTGGTGGATCGCCACCGGGTGCATTCGCCCGTCGCTTTCGATCACCGGGGCAGCCAGCAGATCGCGCAGGCGCGGGATGTTGGGGGTGGCCGACATCGCCAACAGCCGCAGTTCGGGGCGGAAATTGCGTTGCAGATCCAAACAGAACGCCAGCGCCAGATCGGCATCGATGGCGCGTTCGTGGATTTCATCGAAGATCACGATGCTGGTGCCGGCAAGCCCCGGATCGGATTGCAGGCGGCGCACCAGCAGGCCTTCGGTGACCACTTCGATGCGGGTGGCGGCGGATACGGCGGAGGCGAGACGGGTGCGGAACCCCACGGTCTGGCCCACCGGCTCGCCCAGCAGCGAGGCCATGCGGCGCGCCGCGGCCTCGGCGGCCAGACGGCGTGGTTCGAGCATGACGATCTTGCCGCCGTTGAGCCAGCCGGCACCCTGCAACGCCAGGGGCACAAGGGTGGTTTTCCCCGCGCCGGGCGGTGCGATCAGCAGGGCGTTGGAGCTTTGCTCCAGCGTTTGGAGCAACTCCGGCAAAACATCATTGATCGGCAACATGTGGCAGCACTAGAGCAATACGCCATCGCTTGCTATCGCTTGATGGCATGAAATTGCTCGTCAAGATGAAGAACTGGCGGAGGACGTGCCGCCGTATAGGTGTAAAATTTACGGATCGGCGTTCGGGCGGCAGGATTTCAGCACTTCGAGGGCCAGGGTGTTTTTGCCCAGGATTTCGAGCAGGCGGGCGCGGTCGATCGGGGGAAGGTCGCTTGCGGGATCGGCCAGCCGATCGATCAGGGGGCGCATTTGGGCGTCGTATTTTTCACCCGCGCCCAGCCCCTGGCCGATCAGGCAAAAGGATCGCGCGGCGCGGGCGGCTTGCTCGGCGCCGGATTTTTGCCCCGCTTGTGGTTCGGATGGTTGCAGCGCGGGCAGCAGTTCTTCGTCCAGGATGCGGGCGACGGATTGGGTGCAGATGCGGTTCGCCTCGCGCCGCAAATGGTCCGCGGCGCGTTTGCGTTCGGATCGCGGGCCGGCGTCCGATGCGAGATTGAGGACAATTTCGGCC
>JAJZHU010000276.1 GCA_021798375.1 Pseudomonadota bacterium
AACTGTGAAAGGCGCCGAACTGGAAATTGATGCGCGTCCAACCCCCAATATGGTTATCAATGCCTCGGGTGATATGATGGATTTCCAATATACCAACCTTGGTGACGCGGGCGCCAGCGCACTTAATCCCGGCGGAATCCATATGAATGATCAGGAAGCCGGCGTGCCGAAGACCAAGCTCGATGTTGGGGTTCAATACAGCATTGATATGAAGAAGTACGGAAGTTGGACACCGCGTATCGATTACATGTGGCAATCAAGCGTTCAGTACTTGGCTCAGAATACACCGCTCACCGCGCAGGGTGATTATGGCCTGACCAATTTGCATCTGATTTATAATTCGGATGACGGCAAATGGAAGGCTCAACTCGATGTGCTGAATGCCACCAATACGCTGTATTATTTGTTTAAGTTCGGTGGCACCCTTGCTTCGAACGGTTTTGTGAGCGGCACGCCTGGCGAACCGCGTACCTTCCTGCTTACGCTCAAGCGCAATCTATAGGCTTGACGGATAAAAGCGGCACCAAGGCCTGATGATATCGGGCCTTGGAGGCTGTTCCGAGAAATGGTCGGGATTGCATAAAGAATATCCACGTCGCGTTTGATGCTGTCACACGGATAGACAAAGACCGCAAATGATTTCGATATGATAACGGAATTTCGTTCTTTAGGCTGGTGCGGCGGACTTCGATTATCTCGCGTCAACTCAAGATCAACGAGCGACTTTTGCTTTCATTTAATTATTTTTGGGTAGTCCGGGAGAAACGCAAATGGTCCAACTGTCCGCGCAAGATTATGACTATATCATTGTGGGGGCAGGATCGGCCGGCTGTGTTCTGGCCAGTCGGCTGAGTGAAGACAAGGATGTCACCGTCTTGCTGCTGGAAGCGGGCGGCAAGGCCACCGGATGGTTCAAAGACATGCCGCTCGCCTTCCGAAGATATGTGTTGCGTCGCGATCTAAACTGGAATTTCCAAAGTCAGCCAGAGCCTTATTTAAATGACCGAATTGTGGAAATTCCTCGCGGCAAAGCTCTGGGTGGTTCTTCGACCATTAACGGCATGGTCTATGTGCGCGGCCATGCCGATGATTACAACGATTGGGCGCGTCGCGGTCTGCAGGGTTGGAGTTATGCCGACGTGCTGCCCTATTTCAAGCGGTCTGAAAATAGCTGGCTGGGCAAGGGGCCCTTGCACGGCGGGGATGGACCGTTGGAAATCACGACTCCCAGCTCAAACCTGACATATCGCGAATTTCACGAGGCAACTGTGGCGGCAGGCTTCCCGGCGGTCGTTGATTTCCACGACGCTTCCGTTGAGGGCGCCCAGCGCAGCGAATTGACAGTTGGTAAAGACGGTCGCCGCGCCAGCACCGCGCGTGCCTTCTTGCAACCGGCGCTAGATCGTCCGAATCTTACTGTCGAAACCCGCACTCACATCACTCGCGTGCTGCTGGAAGGAACCCGTGCGGTTGGCGTGGAATATATGCGGAAGGGGGCGACCCGCACCGCCAAGGCCAGGCGCGAAGTCATCCTCTCTGGTGGCGCCTATGGCTCGCCACAGATTCTGATGTTGTCCGGCATCGGCCCCGCTGAAGAATTGCGCGCTGTGGGCATCACGCCGGTGGTTGATCTGCCTGGCGTGGGCAAGAATTTAGTTGAGCATCCATTCCTGGAGATCGCGTGGCAAGTCAAACCCGGAAGTTTTTTCGACGCGTTACGCTTAGATCACGCGGTCGTCTCTGTGTTGCGTTGGATCTCGTTCGGGAAGGGTATCTTCGCCACCAACGGGGTCGGCGCTCATATTTTTATTCGGACCAACCCTGGGCTCGATCGTCCGGATATGCAATTTACCTGCATGTCCACTGAAATTACCGCCGGTGATATCTGGTTTCCGCTAGTACGCAACAAGCCACTTGGAAGGATCGCTTGTGGCTTGTCGATGGTCAGGCAAGATAGTCGGGGCGAAGTGACTCTCCGTTCGGCCAATCCGTTCGACGCACCAAAAATTCTGTTCAATCTGTTCAAGGAACGCTCGGACATGGATCGCATGATCCGTGGCATCCGCGCGGCGCGATCCATATACACGGCGGATCCGATGCGTCATTTGATCGGCGAAGAAGTCCTGCCAGGAATAAAGGACCAGACCGACGAGCAGCTTGAAAGCTATATCCGTCGTGCCGCCGCAATTACACAACATCCAGTCGGCACCTGCAAAATGGGTGTCGTTGGAGATGTGATGGCGGTGGTGGATAGTGCATTGCGTGTGCGTGGCGTGAAGGGCTTACGGGTGATCGATGCGTCGGTGATGCCGGATGTACCGAACGGGAATACCAACGCGGCGGCAATCATGATCGCTGAAAATGGAGCCGACTTGATTCGGGGGAAAGGTCTGCCACGCGATGCCGCGGAATAGTTTAGAGAACTTTCGATACATCGTTTTTGAACGGCCTTTATTGCTTTTGATGACGATAATGACTGATGATCCTTGCGATCGCAGTGCCGCGGCTTGCGGAGAATCAATGGATCGTTTAGCTTTTATATGCTTGATGGCAACGTTGCAGTGTCGATCATAATGATCGCAGAAGGGAAATGTCCGCCGCCGGAACCCGCTGTGCGCGGGACTTTGATTGCATCTCGATAGAGTCGTATCGCAAGAGGTATCGCTATGAAGGACTTAAAGGGCAAGGTTGCATTTGTTACGGGTGGCAACAGCGGCATTGGGCTTGGCATCGTCAAGGTGCTGGCCGAGGAGGGCATGAGTGTGGCTTTCACCTATCGTCACGAAGGCCACCGCGACGAGGCCATGACCTATTTCGCGGATCGGCCAGAGCAGCAAGTGTTGCCGGTTAAGCTCGACGTGGTTGATCGAGTGGCATTTGTTCAGGTTGCGGATGAGGTTGAGCGTGCATTGGGGCCGGTGCAGCTTCTGGTCAATAACGCCGGAGTCGGTCTGCTTGGCCTGATCGAGCAGGCGACCTATGCTGATTGGGACTGGTGCATCGGCGTCAATATCGGCGGCGTGGTCAATGGAATTATGACTTTTCTGCCGCGCATGCTGGCATCGGGGCGGGAAGGCCACATTGTCAATGTCTCATCGATGGGCGGCGTTGCCGCGTTGGGCACGGCCGGGCTTTACGCCACCACAAAATTCGCCGTGCTTGGCCTCACCGAAGCGCTGCGCACAGACTTGATTGGACGGCCAATTGGCGTTTCGGTTTATTGCCCCGGTCCGGTCAAATCGAATATCGGCGATACTACCAGAGGCAGACCGGCGCATCTGGCAGAGACCGGCTTTAAAATGCCGGAAATGCCGGCGGACGCGGAGCCGCATCCAATGATGATATACGGCATGGAAGCAATCGAGGCGGGCCGCTATGTAATGGACGGCGTGAAGCAGAATAAGTTGTTCATCCTCAGCCACCCGGAATTTCGCGATGTTATCCTGGCGCGCAATGCGGCGTTGGCGGCAGCCATCCCGGATGTGCCGATCAATCAAGCGCGAGCTGACTCGGCGCGTTGGCTGTTGTCAAATCCCATCTACAGTGAAGGGGCATAAGGGGCGGGGTGACGTGCGGTCTGTTTTGGGTAGCGGAGGGCGCTCGATTGGCCCGCATCTGCGCAAGATCGTTATGGTAGCTGTATGAAATACGGATCAACCCTTCCCGCGGGGTAGATTTCGGCTTTTTATGAGCCTGAC
>JAJZHU010000277.1 GCA_021798375.1 Pseudomonadota bacterium
TCGGCCGAGGCGGTTTGCAAATTGACCGCGCTCAGGGCATCCAGGCTGCCATTGGCAAACGCTGATTGCCCCTGCGTGGCGATGAGATTGGCGTCGTCCGCGCGCTTGTTGGCGGCCGCGCTTTGGCTTTGCAGCAGGCGGCTCCGCGCCAGCAAGGCGGCGGCTCCGCCCTGGGCGTCGGCCATGCCGGCCTCGAATTGCGCCGCCAATTGCGCCCGCGTGGCCGCGGCAATGGCGATTCCGCCCCTGTTGCGGTTGAACAGTGGCAAGGTGAGCGTGACGGCGGGGCCGATGCTGACCACATTTGTGGTGTCGCTTCCGCCGTTGGCGCTGATGCTGACCGGCAGAAATTGCGTGAGAATGGCGGCGCGTAATTTGGCATCCGCCTGCGCATAGCCATAACGCAACGCGATCAAATCCGGCCGGCGGGTGCCCAGCGAGGCAATCGCCGCATCGGCGGCCGAAGGATCGATTGGAGGCACATCGGGGTTGGCGACGGGGATTTCCACCCAGGGCTGCAATCCCAGCAACGCATCCAACTGGGCCTTATCCTGCGCCAGAGTTTGTTGCGCGGTGTTGAGCGCCGTATCCGTCGCCGCCAGCGCCGCAAGGGACGATGACGAGGCGGCAATGGTGAGATTGCCCGCGGCGACCGAGTTGGAGGTGCTGGTGTTGACCGCCGCCAGGGCTTGTCGATCCGCCAGTAACAGCCCGACGGTTTGCCGGTCGCCATCGATGGCGATGCAAAGCTGCTCGGCCTGGCTGGCCACCTGCCATTCTTGCCATAGAATCGCGGCATCCACCTGCGCCGCCCCCGCCCTGGCGGCGCGAACATCCACCGAATAGGTGATCAGGGCCGATAAATCTTGCGTCAGGCTGCCGGAAATTGCCGAGGCATTAGCAGGACCGCTCATCAAGGCGGCAAATCCGCCCGAGATTACCGGATCCGGCAACAATCCTGCGCTCAATAATTCCGCCTGGGCCACGCCGCGCTGTTCCCGGATGGCAATCAGGGCCGGGTTGTTCAACACCGCCAGGGCCGCCACGCTCTGCGTGGTCAAAGGCAGGGTCGATGGAATCAGGCCATTGCCGGGTAATCCGTGGTGGAGCGCGGAAAGGGATGATTTCAGTTGTGGGCCGAGGTTCAATGGTGTCTTGTGATATGCCGCGCAGCCGCCCAGACTGATGGCCGCGCACAGCGGCACGGCGATGGCGTAACGACACGACAATTTCATGCGGAGTTGCGATCCCAGGTGACTCGCCCGTGACCTTGCCGGAATCCCGCTGGCTTGTCACTAGTTTAAGGATAGAATCGCGGGGTTCGGCCGCGAACGGCGCACCGACAAAAATTCTCCTTGCCAAACCGTCGGGCCTATGTTCTACCGCGCCTCCTTCCCTGCCAGAACGCGGCACGTTCTGGCTATGCCCATTGGGGGCCGAAGCTAGCCATAGGGGTTGACATGCCACTATATGAAACCGTGCTGATCGCACGGAACGATGTCACGCAACAGCAGGTCGAAGCCGTTGCCGACGCGATCGCCATCCAGATTGAAGCTGAGGGCGGCTCGGTTAAAAAGCGCGAATATTGGGGTCTGCGGGGTCTGGCTTACCGGATCAAAAAGAACCGCAAGGGCCATTATATGCTGTTGGGTCTGGATGCGCCTTCCACTTCGATCAACGAAATGGAACGCCAACTGGGTCTGAACGAAGATGTGCTGCGGTTCATGACCGTGCGCATCGAAGAAATCGACGAGGTTCCGTCGGCGGTGTTGTCGCGCAAAGGCGACGACCGTGAACGCGGCTTCCGTGGGCCCAAGCCTGCCGGCCGTTTTGAAAGCGGTCGCCGCAAGGGTTATGATGATCGCGAAGAGTTCCGCGCCCGCGATCCGAACGATGATCTTTTGCTTGGGATCGAGGAATAATCATGTCAGACAGCAGCGAAGTTAATCCCGCCGCGCGTCGCGCCGCCGTTGGCGCCCGCAAGCCCTTTTATCGCCGTCGCAAATCCTGCCCGTTTTCGGGCTTGAACGCGCCGAAGATCGATTACAAGGATGTGCGTTTGCTCTCTCGCTTTCTCAGCGAGCGCGGCAAGATCGTGCCAAGCCGTATCACCGCCGTTTCGGCCAAGAAGCAACGCGAGTTGGCAACCGCCATCAAGCGCGCTCGTTTCCTGGCTCTTCTGCCGTATGTAGTGAGCTGAGGTTACCATGGCCGCCGTAGAATTGATCCTGCTCGAGCGTGTTGAAAGCTTGGGGCAGATGGGCGACTTGGTCCGGGTGAAGCCCGGCTATGCTCGCAACTTTCTGTTGCCGCAGAAAAAGGCGATTCGCGCCTCGAAAGACAATCTTGCCCGCTTTGAAGATCAGCGCGCCCATTTGGTGGCGTTGAATCTGAGGCGCCGCGAAGAGGCCGAACGCGTGGCCGAGCGCGTGGGCGGTCTTTCGGTGGTGATTATCCGCCAGGCCGGTGAATCGGGCAGCCTTTATGGCTCGGTTTCCACCCGCGATATCGCCACCGTCACGACCGAAGCCGGTCTGACAATCGATCGCGAACAAGTGATCCTGCGCCACCCGATCAAGACTTTGGGTCTCACCAGCGTTCGCGTGGTGCTGCATCCGGAAGTTTCGATCACCATCACGGTGAACGTGGCGCGTTCTGTGGAAGAAGCCGCGAAGCAGGCCGCTGGCCAGGCCGTTGGCCGCGCCGCGGAAGAACCTGATGAGACGATCGAGGAACTCGAATTCTTCGATGGCGAGATGAGCCAGGAAGAAGTTTGATTTTTTCAAACTTGGCTTGAAGTTTGGGGCCGTTTTCTTTCCGCAAGGGAAGGGAACGGCCCTTTTCTTATGGGGTATTCCGTCTTCACATCCCCCCATTCACTTGACGCGCCGAAAGGAAATTCCTTGCCGTCCTGGCGGTTCAGGAGCCATTGATGATCACCAGCAAGCTCACCTCAAAAGCGCAAACCACGGTGCCGCAGCCGGTGCGGATGGCGCTTGGGCTGCGCGAGGGTGACGAAATAGCCTATGTGATCGAGGATGGCCGGGTGGTGATAACCCGCGCCCAGGCGAACCCCGCCGAGCACCCGTTCCACACATTCTTGGAATGGGAAAGCGATGCGGACCGGAAAGCATACGGTGGGCTTTAATGTTTGGGATGTGATCAAGGTTCCGTTTCCTTATGTCGATCGTCCGATACGGCAACGGCGTCCGGCGTTGGTGATCGCGGCGAGCGATGTGCTGACCAAGAATCGGCTGTTGTGGGTGGCGATGATCACCAGCGCGGAAAACCGGGGCTGGGATGGCGATGTGGAGATCATCGATTTTGCGACGGCGGGTTTACCCTCGGCTTCTGTGGTGCGGGCGGCAAAAATCGTCTGCATCGATGCCCGCGACGCCGAGCGCATGGGCGTGCTCCCCCAAGGCGCCGAGCGGCGGGCGGTGGCGGCAGCGGTAGTGCGCCAACTTGAAACACTGCTCGCCGAAGCAGGGTAGCCCCCGCGAGATTCCGCTTTTTCTTCAGAGAAAGAAGATTCTTCCTTTCCTTCCTCCCCCCCCTTTGCTACCTGCCGCACTCTTTCATTGCTTAGGCCAATCCCCCCATGCGCAAGCGTCGCGGACGCCCCCTCGATGGGTGGCTGATTATTGACAAACCCTCGGGCATCACCAGCACCAG
>JAJZHU010000022.1 GCA_021798375.1 Pseudomonadota bacterium
CACGGGGAGACTCGATCCCTCCATAATACGCCCAACCGCATCGCGATATTCGCCAAAGCTTTGCAAACTGATATCGGGCAACGCGAGTTGCGTCACCGAAAGTGCCGCACCACCAACGCCATAAGCGGTAAAACCGGCCTCCTGGATCATCCTGGCACTCAGCGCGTCATGCGCGCCAGGGATCTGCAGCAGTTTGCCCGAAAGCAGCAGAGAACGAAAATCGATCATTGATTTGGCTTTCATCCGACAATTATGCGGGAGATGCCGAATCGACCATCCAATTTGATGCTATGGATCGGTGCTCCCCCTTTGACTGAGGGAAGGATACGCGGGGCCGGCTGCACAAACATGCATCAAAGAGACATTTCTTGTCCTTTAGTGACAGGGATATCCAAGTGCCGCGAATCACGGCTCCAGCATAAATCCCATGAAACGCCCAGCGAATAGCACGGAAATCCAAAGCACTATTGAAATAGCCCCCGAAAAACGGACAGAAGCCGGAAGAGTTGCAGCATTGTCCCACTGCGCAATATTGTCCTTCACCCAATAATGAAAATACCCGGTATTCAAAGCCGCCAAAGCGATAAACAGCATTTTCAACTGAAACGCGGCCAGAAAAAGATACTTGTCTGGCTGACACAGGAATAAGAGCCCACCTGTTAATGCAGCCAATCCAAACGATCCAAACGTGATTGGCAAGAGCATTTTCAGCATACTCGACACGGATTGCCTGCGCGAAGCCAGATTCATCAACCTCAAATCAATATACAAGACCATTCCAAACACCATGGAAATTGCAATGACATGCGCGCATTCCAACCACGGAAAAGCAGTATCACTCTCGCGTATAAAATGTGAAAGTGATGTCGCTCGTAACGCAAGTGCCCAATCAAGCAGCATTTTTATCCTCCCTGGAACCAATTACGCCGGCCCCTTTCATTACGTATAAGCGATCCAGCGTCCGGAGCAGATGATGAACACCAAAATGGTGGTCACAACGACGGTCAAGGCGCGCAATAATAACCGTGACTCACCCACTTCGTCAGCGCGCCCAAACAGCTTCGCTGCGTAAAAGAAAACCGGGATCACAAAAACAACCGCCAGCATTTTGTGTTGAAACGTCGCGTTTGTAAGCACGCGCGAAGGTTCTCCGACGATCATAATAGATCCCGTTAAAACCAACATAACTGCGGCGCCAACCAGACCCGGTATCAACCGCCGCGCCAACGAAGCCTGCGACAAATCAAGAGCAATCAGCCCCCACGCCCGCAGCAACAAGAGCACGCTGCTCGAAAATACAATGGCTTCCGAGATGATATGAATGGACTGCACGGTTGGCACGATCCAAAAATACTGTTTGATCACCCGACTAGCGTCAGTCGCTGTCAACCAATGAATAATCGAATCTATCAATACCAACCTCCCACACATTATGTGCCGCGCCAAAAATATGACGATACACGATAGTTTGTTACTTACAATGATCGCTTGAATACTTAGACTGTCGCAGTTAGCACCGTCAACTCATAGTTCCATTTTCAACATCCAACGTTATTTCAACAAATAGCGGCCCTTGGAGAATTGAAATTCTGGGCAGTTATTGCCATCGCGTCTCGAATCCAGCGTCCGAACCACATCCGTCACCATACCCCAATAACTCCGCCGATAAATACATGTCCCCGTCCGAAGACGCTAACATAATCCGCTTTTTGCGGTGCATCAATTTTTCAACTGCCTCAGGCAAGCCCGATCGGCGGCAGCCCGCATGATCTAGATCAAATCCCAATCACATGGACTCCGTCGGCTTTGACCATTGGCAGCCATCACCGCAGCACAACAAAATATATGAACATGCGCCGCAAACGCGATTCGTTACGCCGAATCTGGCCGCTTGCGATGCCTCAACCACCTAACGTGATCTGTATTACGTTCGTTTGGACGACCACTTCACACAGGGCCTATTCAGACAGTCGAAAATCTTCTACTTACAAAGCCGCCGTACGAACCTATCGTGGCCAGTCTATCGGCCGTTGGGAGGTAACAACACGCCGATATTAAACGCCGGGTGTTTCCATATTGACCATTATTGGGTCCGTATTTCGCTTCCGGCTTCGAATAGACTTGAAAAGACTCGGCCGATCTATCAGATCTACAATGGAAAAGCGGGCCAGATCGAGTATATCTTGTCCTACCGAATGACTGGAAAGGTGGGTGGCACAACACAGAGCGTTGGAACACCCAAAGCAACACTGATTACGGGTAAAGCGGAGCGCATCGCGGGCGATATTATCAGCCCAAAAGAATGGCCGAGGCCTACGGCGAGTGACGTGTGAAAATAAAGATTATTTTTCAAGGAGATAGAAATGAAGAAGTTTATAATGTCCGCCATGGTGGGCGCCCTGCTCGCTTCCGGGAGCGCACTTGCACACCATTCCTTCGCCATGTTCGATCAAACAAAGATCGTAACATTGAAGGGGACCGTCGTTGAATTTGATTGGACCAATCCACATTCTTGGATCCAATTGGCGGTTCCCAATGCAAAGGGCGACAGCAAAACCTGGAAGATCGAGTTGAACAGCCCCAACGTCCTTACGCGCCAGGGTTGGAAACGCTCTACACTCCATGCCGGCGACAAGGTTAGCGTTGACATTAACCCGTTGCGCGATGGCAGTCCGGGTGGCCTTTTCCTGGGCGTGACCTTGCCGGACGGCAAAGTGATCGACTCCGGCTTGCCGCGGAATGGCAAGCCTATCGTGATGATGGACCAATAACTCTGTCTCTGTACAGGGATATTTCGGTTCAATGCTGCTGAGAGTTTTCACTCTCAGCAGCCGCCTCGGAACGCTGCATGGGATAGAAAGCTTGAAGTGCGCATGACATGAGCGTTCGCGAGTGACGCTTCCCGAGGAAACCCATCCATTCACCAGGACGCTATACCACCAATGGGGCTTTTATGTTCATTGCTTAAAACCAGCCTGGCGCCGAAAGCAAAGCTTCATAAAATTTTGTTGTACTGTGGCCTTGCTATCCTGTTCATTGGACTCGGTTCCTGGTGGATCGTCGCACAGATTTCGCTGCGCGCGCAGATCGTGCGCGATGATCCCGATCAAATCTTACATAATCCGCTATTGGCCCAAACAGCGATCAACACCGGTCGCAAAGTTTACAACGAGCAGTGCGCCAGTTGCCACGGGCCGAAGGCTCAAGGAGATACCACCATCGGCGCGCCCAACTTAGCCGATCATGATTTTCTTTATGGCTCCGGAACCGTCGCCGAGATCGAACAGATTGTGCTTTACGGCATTCGTTCCGGCGACTCTCGTGGGTGGAATCTGGCATCGATGCCGGCTTTTGGCACCGCGAATCCCTATGCCGGTTATAAAATAAACTCCTTAATGCCGTCACAAATTGACGACGTAGCCGCCTATATACGTCATATCAGCCATCAAGCTGCCGACCCCGCAGCGGTCGAACGCGGCCGGGCTCAATTCAAAACCGCAGGTTGCTGGGATTGCCACGGTCCCGACGGAGGCGGAGACACCTCCATCGGCGCCCCCAATCTGACCGACAAAATATGGCTTTATGGCGATGGCAGCATAGACGCGATCAAGACCACCATCACCTATGGCCGACATGGCGAAATGCCAGCCTTCACTGGCCGGATCACCCCATTCCAGGTGCGCAGCGTATCGGTTTATATCGCATCGCTCTCTCAAGCCTCCCAGCCGGAAAAAAACAATGCTCGCAGACCATAAAAAGCCGCACAGTAACGGATTTTGGCAAAATCTCGCCCGGCCGTCACCAACGCGCTCGCTGGTATTTTGCAGCATCGGCGCGTTCTTGGGGCTGGCGATCGCGGGGTTCGGGTTATTCACCGCCGGCGGCACTCGCACATCCCACGTGCCGGCTGCAGATATTGCTTTGGTCAATGGCGTACCTCTTTTGATGGTTGATTTTATATCGCAGATCAACGCGCTCTATGGCGTTCCACTGTCCCAAGCGACACCGGAACAACGCAAGACCGTGCTCGACGCCATGATCCGTGAGGAACTATATGTTCAACGGGGCATCGAGTTGGGTCTGCAAAATGACATTATCGAGGTGAGGCAGGCGTTGGTTGGTGCAGTTGAAGCGCAACAACTTACCAACTCGATCGCCACCCCCGTATCCGACGCGGAAATGCGCGCCGCATATGCGCAAAATCCCGACAGATATTCCACCGAAGGCAGACTAAGCCTTGATGATTATGTCGCCCCGGATTCATCAAGTGCTACCTTAGCGGTGAACGCGTTGCGGAACGGTCAGGATCAGTCGGCCGTAATCGCGGCGCAAGATTTAAAGCCCAGTGGGCTTATGGCCGACGGAACAGAATTTTACTTCGCGGCCAAAATTCACCTGGGCGACACTTTGTTCGCGGTGGCCCGCACTCTGCATCAAGGTCAAGTCGCCGATCCAATCAATGTGGACGGTAGATGGCATGTGATGATCGTGCGCCAGAATATTCCACCCCAGTTACGCCCCTTCGACACGCTAAAAGACAAATTGATGGAAGATGTGCGCGATGCCAGAGCAACGCATTTGCACGAGACTTCCGAGAAATTCCTGCTCAAACGCGCTGATATTTTGGTCGCGAAGGGTTACCAACAATGATTCGACGCTTGCTTATTGTCGTCATGATAATGGCGGTTGCAACCATCACCGCACCTGCTTTGGCCCATACCCGCAGCGAATCGCACACCGATTGGACAATCACCGGTTCAACCGTGCAAGTTGAAGTCACACTCCCCGATCTGGAAGCTAAACGATTGGGACAAGATGGCCAACTTCCCTCGGGAAAAACTTTTATCGATTATTTTTCGAAGCATTTAGGCGCGGACATCAGTGGCAAACCATGCCCCATGACCGTTCCGCCGCGCATGATCGTCACAAACCCGGGTTATATGCGCGCCGAGTTTCGCTATGCTTGCCCTACCCGCAAAGGGCTGAATTTATATTTTTCCGGTCTGTTCGAACTGATTTCATCGCACGTCGATTTCGCGGAAATTCAACTGCCCAACGGTGATTTTGTTGAACAACTTTTCACCAAGGACAGTCAATCGATCAATGCCGCCGCGGCAAGCGGCAACCAATTCCACGATGCCGGCGTTTTGCAATTTATCGGCATGGGCATCATGCATATTTTCACCGGCGTGGATCACATGTCGTTTCTGCTGGGGTTGATACTTCTATCGCGCAGTTTAAAAGACCTCCTATTCGTAGTGACAGGTTTTACCATCGGCCACAGTCTAACATTGGCGCTGGCGGTCACTGGTGTTATTCGCCCACATGCGGAATTTATTGATGCGCTAATCGCCTTGACCATTGCTCTGGTCGGCATCGAAAGCATTGCGTTAACCCAGAAAAGACCCAATGGCGTTGCCCTCGCAGCGGGCGGCCTATTACTGATCATGGGATTATTAAGACTGATGGGAATTGGCCTTTTGCCTCCCGCGCTGTTGTTTGGCGCCGCGCTATTTTCTACCTGCTATCTGATCATTTCAAAAGTCGTTCATGGGGAAGTTCGCATTCACATAGCGATCACGCTGATTTTCGGTTTGGTCCACGGCTTCGGGTTTGCCAGCGATTTACTCAAAGATCGTCTTCCGGCGAAAAAACTCATGGAAATACTCGTGGGCTTTAATTCGGGCGTCGAAGTGGGCCAGATCACGGTAGTGCTGGCAATTTTGGGCTTTGTTGCGATATTGAGAAAGTTAAAGCTCACCCTGCCGCGACCAATTACTGTGGATCTGGTCGCGAGCGGTTTGGTGGGGGTCGGTGTGTTTTGGTTTATCAGCCGAAGTTTCGCTGTCTGATCTGACCGTTCGGTGCCCGCAGCGGAGAGCGTTTGAACGCCCCGCCGCGGTCACCCATTTAGCTCGCCTTGTCGGGCGCGTTACGGGTGACGACGCCATTTTCAACCAACACGTCGATCATACGCTGAATGACGCCTTCGCTTTTAAGAAACCCATCGATCGGCATCACCAGGCGTTGCTTGAAACGCATCGTAGGCTTGCCGTCCGCACCACGCTCGGTTGGACTTTGAGACACCATATCGATGCGAACCACACCTGATGTCACAGCAATATCAACAATTTGATCAACAAAAACTTCGTCCGTCATGTTTCCACCCAAGTTTGTAACTGTTGTCGGAGTAGGTGAGCCAGATTAGAGGCTCGCTAACACTGTGACTACCCCTGTTTTAGATAAAAAAACTCAAGCAACCGCAAACGGCCAATTCCCCGCCCAAAGTTGTGATTCATGACAAGCAGGCGGGCGGCTGGCATGAGGCATGCGCCAACCGCCAACCCGCGCGTCATACCAACAAGGACTATTGGTCTCGCTCCACGACATAGCTACGAAAAATGACTAAAAGATTGATCGAGGTCAATGACGCGCCGCAGCAGTTCCAGCACCCTTAGAACGTCGCAGCGCAACAGATGCCGCGATAGTTAGCCTGCGGTCGGCAGCCCTCCCCCCCTTCTCCCCCCGGGCTGTCGGCCTCTCGCTCAAGGGCCGGGGATGCGGCGATCGGTCTGCCGGAATTGCGACGCAACCGTTCAACGCTGCCCGCCGCATTCGGAATATCGACGACCTTCGGGTTGCACGCCAACCATCCAAAGTCATGGCAACCACCAACCGGGGCTGCCCGCCTGATGAAAATTCGCGCCGCAACAAAAAACGCCCGATTCCAAACCCAGGGGGCATCACCTTATAAGGTGAATACCCGGCTGATCTTCACGGGTGAGAAAAATCCAACCTCAATGCGCCACTACCGGCACCGCTGCCGCCTCTGCCTTGGCCGCCAATGCTTCTTCCGGATCTTCCCACGTGATCGCCTCGGGTTTACGCACCAAAGCCTGAGCAATCACGTCGTCAACGTGAGCCACCGGAATGATCTTCATGCCCTTTTTCACATTGTCCGGAATCTCGGCAAGATCCTTTTCATTGTCTTTCGGAATAAACACCGTGGTGATGCCGGCACGCAGCGCCGCCAGCAGCTTTTCCTTCAAACCGCCAATCGGCAACACCCGCCCACGCAAGGTGATCTCACCCGTCATCGCCACATCGCGCCGCACAGGAATGCCTGTGAGTACCGACACAATCGACGTCGCCATGCCAATGCCCGCGGAAGGACCATCTTTCGGCGTTGCACCTTCGGGAACGTGAACGTGAATGTCGCGTTTTTCAAACAAATTCGGCTTGATGCCAAAGCTGATCGAACGGCTACGCACGTAAGAAAGGGCCGCGGAAATGCTTTCTTGCATCACGTCACCCAGCTTACCGGTAATTTTGATATTACCCTTACCAGGCAGTAGCACGGCTTCGATCGTCAGAATCTCGCCGCCAACTTCGGTCCAGGCCAACCCAGTCACCACGCCGACCATATCTTCCGATTCAGCTTCACCATACCGGAAGCGCGGCACGCCGGCAAATTTCTCCAAATTCTTAACGGTAACGCCGACCTTTTTCGATTTATTGGTAACGATTTCCTTCACCGCCTTGCGAGCTAGATTAGCCAGTTCACGTTCCAGATTACGCACCCCAGCTTCACGGGTATAATAGCGGATCAGATCACGGATAGCCTCGTCGCTAACACTGAATTCGCCCTTCTTCAGACTGTGCGCCTCAATTTGCTTGTCCAGCAAATGACGCTTGGCGATCTCTACCTTTTCATCCTCGGTGTAGCCAGGAATGCGGATGATTTCCATACGGTCCATCAACGGCTGCGGCATACGCAGGCTGTTGGCCGTAGTCACAAACATCACATCGGAAAGATCGTAGTCAACTTCAAGATAATGATCGGCAAAGGTGCTGTTCTGTTCAGGGTCGAGCACTTCAAGCAGCGCCGAGGAAGGATCGCCACGCCAATCAGCTCCCAATTTATCAATTTCATCAAGCAGAAACAGAGGATTCGAGGTTTTGGCCTTTTTCATCCCCTGGATAATCTTGCCGGGCATCGAACCAATGTAAGTGCGACGATGACCGCGAATCTCCGATTCGTCGCGCACACCGCCCAGCGACATGCGCACAAAGCTACGCCCAGTCGCACGCGCGATCGATTTCCCCAGAGACGTTTTACCGACACCCGGCGGTCCCACCAAACATAAGATTGGCCCACGCAATTTCTGACTGCGCGACTGCACCGCCAAATATTCCAAGATGCGCTCTTTGACTTTTTCCAAGCCATAATGATCCGCGTCAAGAACCAGTTCAGCCGCGTCAACATCATTCTTAACCTTGGCGCGCTTTTTCCAAGGGATCGCCAAAATCCAATCGAGATAATTGCGCACCACCGTAGCCTCAGCACTCATCGGACTCATCGATCGCAATTTGCGCAACTCGCCCAACGCCTTTTCTCGCGCTTCCTTGGAAAGTTTGGTCTTGCGAATTTTTTCTTCCAGCTCGGCGGTTTCGTCCTTACCGTCTTCGCCTTCACCCAACTCTTTTTGAATCGCCTTTAGCTGTTCGTTCAAATAATATTCGCGTTGGGTTTTTTCCATCTGGCGCTTCACGCGATTGCGAATGCGCTTTTCAACCTGCAACACACCAATTTCGGCCTCCATATGGCCGAACACTCGTTCCAACCGCTCGCCCACGCCGTGCGTTTCCAGCAATTCCTGCTTTTCAGCGATCTTTAAATTCAAATGGCTGGCCACAGTATCAGCCAATTTGCTGCCATCCTCAATTTGGTTGAGCGATGCCAATACCTCGGGCTGAATTTTCTTGTTCAGCTTGATATATTGCTCGAATTGCCCAACCACGGTGCGCCCCAGCGCATCGAGATCCTTTGCCGCCACATCTTCATCCGGCAGAGTTTCAACATAGGCTTCAAAAAAAGCCTGAGTTTCACCAAACCCGACAATTTTGGCACGCCGCGTACCCTCAACCAGCACTTTCACCGTGCCGTCCGGCAGCTTCAGCAACTGCAAAATCGTGGAAACCGTGCCGACACGATATATATCATCGATTTGTGGATCGTCTTGCGCCGCATTTTTTTGCGCAACGAGGAGAATTTGCTTGTTCTCCTTCATCACCGATTCCAACGCGCGCACCGATTTTTCGCGGCCCACAAACAGCGGCACGATCATATGCGGGAACACCACAATATCGCGCAACGGCAAGACCGCCATCAATTCATGAGAGCCGAGCGAAATATCAGCCTGCAAAACATCGGAACGAGTCATGTAATAATCCCCCAGCGGTGCGTGATGCCTGCAGCAGTCAAGCATCATCCCAAACACATATCGGAATGATGCATGACTTATGCAAGAGGCGGCTTACGCGCCGCCTTCAGCCCGCTCTTTGCCATACATATAAAGCGGATTGGCCCGGCCTTCGGCCACTTCCTTATTGATCACCACTTCCTCGACATTATCGAGTCCGGGAAGGTCATACATCGTATCCAGCAAGATCAATTCCATGATCGAACGCAAACCACGCGCACCCGTTTTGCGTTTGATCGCCCGCTGGGAAACCGACCGCAGAGCATCCTCGGTGAAGGAAAGCTTAACCCCTTCCATCTCGAACAAACGGCTATATTGCTTAACCATCGCATTCTTCGGCCTGGTCAAGATTTCAATCAACGCCGTTTCATCCAAATCTTCCAACGTCGCCACCACCGGCAGACGGCCAATAAATTCGGGAATCAGACCAAAGCGCAGCAAATCCTCGGGCTCCACTTCGCGTAAGATTTGCCCGGTGCGGCGCTCGTCGGGCCCGCGCACTTCGGCGCCATAACCAATCCCCGCCCCCTTGCCGCGCGCGCCGATGATCTTTTCCAGGCCCGAAAAAGCACCACCGCAGATGAACAGGATATTGGTGGTGTCCACCTGCAGGAATTCTTGCTGCGGGTGCTTGCGCCCACCTTGTGGCGGCACCGAAGCCACGGTGCCCTCCATGATCTTCAACAGCGCCTGTTGTACACCCTCGCCGCTCACGTCACGCGTGATCGATGGGTTGTCGGACTTGCGGCTGATCTTGTCCACTTCGTCGATATAGACAATGCCGCGCTGGGCACGTTCAACGTTGTAATCCGAAGCCTGCAACAACTTCAGAATGATGTTCTCTACATCCTCGCCCACATAACCGGCCTCAGTCAACGTGGTGGCATCGGCCATGGTAAACGGCACATCGAGCGTGCGCGCCAAGGTTTGGGCCAACAAAGTCTTGCCCGATCCAGTCGGCCCCACCAGCAGGATATTGGACTTGGCAATCTCGACATCCGTGCTTTTCTGACCATGCGCCAAGCGCTTGTAATGATTATGTACCGCCACCGACAGCACACGCTTGGCGTGCTCCTGACCGATCACATAATCATCCAGCACCTTGCAAATCTCGCGCGGCGTGGGCACGCCATCCCGGGTTTTGACCAGATGGGTTTTATGCTCTTCGCGAATGATGTCCATGCAGAGTTCAACGCACTCGTCACAGACAAACACCGCCGGGCCTGCGATTAGCTTGCGAACCTCGTGCTGCGACTTGCCGCAAAACGAGCAATACAGGGTGTTCTTCGAATCCGAGCTCTTGCTAGGCATGGCCACTCCCACCCCCACCTAGGGGTACAACTACCGAGTTTAGACACTGCTCCCACGCTGACACAAGCGGTTCAACAACAAGCAGGCTCGATAAATTAGACGTTATGGCGAAACCGGAGGCAGATCGCTCGCCCCCGTCACGCTTTATACTTTAGATTCTTCGCCCGTGGCCGGCGGACGCGACTCCACCACTTCATCAACAATCCCAAAATCACGCGCTTCAGCCGCCGACATATAGGTATCACGCTCCAACTTGCGCTCGATCGCATCGATCGGTTCGCCGGTATGCTTGTGATAAATCTCGTTCAACCGCTTACGCAATTTCAAGATTTCCCGCGCCTGAATTTCAATGTCAGTCGCTTGGCCTTGGGCGCCGCCCGACGGCTGATGCACCATCACCCGCGCATTGGGCAACGCATAACGCTTACCCGCTGCCCCGGCACACAGCAGCAGCGAGCCCATCGAGGCAGCCTGACCGATGCACACAGTGCTGACCGGACTGCGGATATATTGCATGGTGTCGTAGATAGCCAGCCCAGCTGTCACCACACCACCGGGACTGTTGATATAAAACGAAATATCCTTGCTCGGATTCTCGCTTTCAAGAAACAACAACTGGGCGCAGATCACCGCGGCGACCTCGTCATACACGGCACCAGTCAGGAAAATGATGCGTTCCTTGAGCAAACGCGAATAGATATCGAAAGCGCGTTCACCACGGGCGGTCTGTTCCACCACCATCGGCACCAAATTGCTGGCATAATACTCAGCGGGATCACGATCCCTCATTCTACACCCCATCAATAACGTCACGTTGCTTCACACAGGCGAGCGATCCGCCAAGACTCTTGCCCCGGTGGCCCCCAAATGCAAGATGCAGCGGGAGCCTCCGAAAGCATATTGGGGCATCAATGCCTTAAAAAAAGGTCAGCCTACCTCGGGATCGATAGAAAGTTCGTCCGGGGCCACCTGTTTTTCCTCAATCTTGGCAAGTTCAAGCAGGAAATCGACCACTTTGTCCTCAAAAATCGGCCCGCGCAGCGATTCGAGCGCCTGCGGATTTTTCCGGAAAAAGTCGAACACCTGGGCCTCTTGACCACGATAACGCATCGCTTCGGCCTGAACGGCGCGATTCATCTCTTCCGGCTGGATCACGATCTTGTTTTCAAGCCCGATCTGCGCCAGCAGCAAGCCCAAGCGCACACGGCGTTCGGCGATCGCACGGTAATCGGCCTTCAACGTATCTTCATCTTTGCCTGCATCGTCGGCATCGAGCTGACCGTTCTTGCGGTCTTCTTCCAAACGCGCCCAGATTTGCTGGAATTCGGCATCCAGCATGGTTTGCGGCACAGGGAAATCAACCAACCCGGCTAGCACATCCAACAAATCGCGCTTCAAACGCAGGCGCGACATCTGATCATATTCGCGCTTGATCTGGCCGGCCACCAGTTCACGCAGCTTTTCAAACGATTCAAACCCCAAAGTGCTGGCGAATTCATCGTTCAGTTCCGGCACCACACCTTTTTGCAGCTTTTTGGCGGTGATGCTGAACACGGCCGGCTTCCCGGCAAGATCCTTGGCGTGATATTCCACTGGGAATGTTACCGGGACATCGCGGGTTTCGCCCACGGTAAGCCCGATCATGCCTTCCGCGAAGCCGGGGATGAACCCCTGACCACCCAGTTCGACCGCCATGTCGGTGCCCGTACCGCCTTCAAACGCCACGTCATCGACCGTGCCGCGGTAATCGACCACCAGCGTGTCGCCGATTTCGGCGCCGCGCGCATCCTCCACATCCACCATCGCCTTCTGGCGGCTGGCGATCTCACTCAAAGCTAAATCCACTTTTTCACTGGGAGCTTCGGCAGTGTAACGCGTCAGGTTAATATTGCGCAGGTCCGGCAGCGCAAAGTCCGGGAAAACTTCCAGCTCGACCTTGAATTCCAGATCGCTGGTGCCGAACGCCGAGGTCACTTCCACGCGCGGCTTGCTCACGCTGCGCAGCTTGCGCTCGCTGATCAGGGCTTCGGTGGCATCATTTACACATGCTTCCAGCACCTCGCCAAGCACCGCCTGGCCATAGCGCTGCTTCACCAACGAGGCCGGCACCTTGCCTGGACGAAAGCCCGGCAGACGCAACGTCTTGCCTAGTTCGGCCAATTTAGCGGTGCGCTTGCTCTCGATCGACGCGGACGGTACAGAAACCGTAAAACCGCGCTTGAGCCCTTCACTGAGCGTCTCGGTAACCAACATAATCGCGGAAATCCCCAATCCGAAAGTTCGTCCCAAATGGTGCGGGCGAAGGGACTTGAACCCCCACGGCTTGCGCCACCAGAACCTAAATCTGGCGTGTCTACCATTTCACCACGCCCGCAGCCTGTTCGGACCACGAGCCGCGGGCTTTAGCGCACCTTACAAGGCGACACAAGATGGCTTTAGCTTTCAGCAGGCCCTCGGCCATCAATCCCCTCGGCATCTCGCAAGGCGGGAAACATCCGCATCCACAAAATTGCCACCAAGATGGTGCCAATCCCACCCGAAACAACCGAAAACACCGGCCCCAACCAGCCCGCCATCATGCCAGATTCGAATTCCCCCAATTGATTGGATGTGCCGATAAACAAGGAATTCACCGCGGCCACCCGTCCGCGCATCTCGTCGGGGGTGCGCAACTGCACCAGCCCCGCCCGTACCAACACGCTGATCATATCCGCGCCGCCCAGCAACATCAGCGCAAACAATGAAAAATACAATGAGCGCGACAAGCCAAACAAAATCGTGGCGGCGCCAAACACCATCACAGCAGCAAGCATCTTAATCCCAATGCCGCTCTTGATCGGGAAACGGGTGAAAAAAAACGACGCCACCAAAGCCCCCACCGCCGGAGCCGCCCGCAATATCCCCAAACCCGCCGAGCCGATGTGCAAAATATCCCGCGCATAAACCGGCAACAACGCAGTGGCCCCACCCAACAGCATCGCAAATAAATCTAGTGAAATCGCTCCCAGCACCACTTTTTCGCGCCAGATATAGATGATGCCGTGGAAAATCTCGCGCAGGCGGCTCTTGGCCGCGAACATCCGGCGCGGCCCAACCAGCGACAGCGACATCATGCACGACAACGCCGAACAGGCTGCGGCGACCCCAAACGGCGCGGCCGCGCCCAAACCATAGAGCAACCCACCCAGCGCCGGACCGACGATAAAGGCTGTCTGCATCGCCGAAGTCATCGCCGCCAAGGCACGCGGCAAAATCTCCACTGGCACCAAACTGGGCAGCATTGCCTGCATCGTGGCCACTTCAAACGAGCGTACACCGCCCATAAGCGCCACCAAAACAAAAATCACCTGCACATGATCGCGCCCCGATAGCATGATCGCACAGAGGCTCAGATTGATCATCGCGGACGACGCCTGACAAATCGCCCCCACTACACGGCGATTATACCGGTCGGCCACCATGCCCGCAAACAGACTAACCATTACCATCGGCATAAATTGCACCAGCCCGATCAACCCAAGCATGGTCGCCGAATGGGTTAACGCATAGACCCGCCAACCAACCGCCACCGCGAACATCTGATTGGCCATGCCCGAAGCGGTGCGAGAGCACCAGAATCGAACAAAATCATATTGATCTAATAGACGCTTTGACACCACCAACCGTTCAGCCACAATATCTCACAATATATTTTTGAGCTTCTCGTATCGCAAGCGGCACGGCGCGCGGCAAATCTTCTGCAAGCAACCCAGACCCAACCAAACTGGCTGCACACCCATGCAACCACACACCCGCGCAAGCCGCGTCAAAATATCCCATACCTTGCGCGATCAGACCACCCACGATGCCCGCCAATACGTCGCCCGACCCTGCCGTTGCCAGGCTGGGCGGCGCATCGCAATTGATCGCCACCCGTCCATCGGGTGCGGCAATGATCGTGTCGCTGCCCTTTAACACCACCACCGCCCCCGTATAACGCGCCGCCGCACGCACCGACGCCGTCCGGTCAGCGCTCGGCGGCCCAAACAAACGCGAAAATTCCGCAGCGTGGGGGGTGATTACGGCGGCACCACCCAAAG
>JAJZHU010000278.1 GCA_021798375.1 Pseudomonadota bacterium
CGGGAACAGATATTCCGTTCGCCCCACCCCGTGCTGCCACACATAGGCATTCACCGGCTTTTTCGGCGTGCGCTCCACCTCGCCGCCACCGCCCTTGATGACCAATAATTTCGGGCGTCCCAACAGTTCCGCCGCACCCAGATGGGTTTCGATGTAGGGCGGATGAAACACCCCATCGACGCCCACCGCGGCCCCGGCGGGGTCCAGCAGCCGCACCAGCGTGTTCACTGGGCTGCGCAGGCCGAACAGCCGCCGCAGAGCCAATAATTCTTCCAGGCGGGGCGACAGCACGCCCAGCGGCAAATAGCTGAAATTGTCCCCCCGCAACTGCGCCGCCGCTTGCGCGATGTCTTGCGCCGGGGCCAGGCCCAACCGGGCCAGTGCTTCCACCACACTCATGCCGCTGCCGAATTCGTTGCTGCCGTGCATGCAAACCCGCACGCCACCGGCCGCGAGCGCCAGCGCCGCCAGCAAAAACCAGGGCGCGCCGCGCGTGCGTCCCGCCCCATAGCTCGGCCAATCGAGCTCGGCCACAAGCCCCGCCGCCGGTAATCCGGCATGTTGCCTGGCCGCCGCCACCAACCCGGCGATGGTGCCCGGATTCTCGCCGCGATAGCGCAGCAGCATCATGAAGGCGCCCAATTGTTCCGGCGCTGCTTCACCTTGCAGGATCATGCCGAACGCCGTCCGCGCTTCTTCTTGCGACAGATCGCGCGAGCGCCCCGGACCACGGCCTAAAATCGCCACATACGGGGCAAATATATCGGTCATCGGCTCAACCACCGGCGCTGCGGGTTTTGCTGCGCATGGTCACGAACTCCTCGGCGGCGGTGGGATGGATGCCGATGGTGCGGTCGAAATCGCGCTTGGTGGCGCCCGCCGTGAGCGCGATTCCCATGGCTTGCATCATCTCGGGCGCATCCTCGCCCAGCATATGCACTCCCAACACGCGGTCGGTGGCCTGATCGACGATCAATTTCATCAGGCTTTTGCGCACCCGTCCGCTGATGGTGTGGCGCATCGGCGTGAATCGGGTGAGATACACGTCGGCGTCGCCCCGCTCCGCCGCTTCGGCCTCGGATAGCCCCACGGTGGCGATCGGCGGCGTCGAAAACACCGCCGTCGGCACCGCCTCGAACGACCAGCTGCGCGGTGCGCCGGGGCCAAACAGACGATCGGCCAGATGATGCCCCTCGGCGATCGCCACCGGGGTTAGATTAAGCCGGTTGGAAACATCGCCCACCGCGAAAATATGCGGTTGCGAGCTGGCGAAATCGCCATCGACGATCACCGCGCCATTGGCGGCGGTTCTGACGCCGATCTGTTCCAACCCCAATTTCTCGGTGGCGGCGGCGCGTCCGGTGGCGAAAAATACCAGATCCGTCTCGATCGCGGCGCCATTGCTTAACACCACCCGGCGCACATCGCCGAACGCCTGGATTTCTGCCGGGCTGAGGTTGGGATGCAGCCGCACGCCCTGGTCGGCCAACGCTTCCGCCAATCCGGTTCGCAAATCGTGATCGAACCCGCGCAACGGCAACGGCTGGCGTAAGATAAGATCGACCTCGGCGCCCAGGCCACGGAAGATGCCGGCGAATTCCACGGCGATATAACCGCCGCCCACGATTGCCACCCGTCTGGGCAATTTCGGCAGATAAAACGCATCGTCCGACACAATGCCAAGCTCGGCGCCCGGAATGGACGGCCGCACCGGCTTGCCGCCGGTGGCGATCACAATCGTTTTCGCGGTAACGATCCTGCCGCCCACATCCAGCGTGTGCGCATCGACAAAGCGCGCATAGGCCTCGAAAATCTCCACCCCGGCGTTTTGCAGCAGCCGCACATAAATTTCGTTCAGCCGGCCGATTTCGCGGTCTTTGGTGGCGATCAGCGCCGCCCAATCGTGGGTGGGGGCGGTCTCGCTCCAGCCGAAACCCACCGCGTCCTGGGCAAACGCGCCATATTCCGCCGCCTGCACCATCAATTTTTTCGGCACACAGCCGATATTCACACAGGTTCCACCCCAGAAGCGTCCCTCGGCGATCCCGACTTTGCCGCCCGCCTTATCCGCCAAATGCCCGGCGGCGATGCGCGCGCAGCGCACCCCGCCGGATCCGCCGCCAATCACGAAAAGATCAAAATCATACGGCATGGCGGGCCTTCCCTCGGATTCTTGCAAACGTTCGCAACGCTAATTCAACTTCGCGCCCCCCGCCAGTCCCCGCGCCAGCCCACCCCGGCATTATAGCTGCGCGTAAAATCCGCGCCACAAGGAACGAATTTAACTTTCTCTCAATCAATTTGCGCTTTTTTGATTTCACATTCACTGTGCGAGATAAATCTCATGTCACAATCCACATCTCACCCACTGCCTGCTTCCCGAACGCTCTATCAATGCCCCAGTCGCTTCACCGCCGAGCCGTCGCGCCGCGCCGAGGCGACCGCGCGCCGGCGTTTGGAACAAGACCTGCGCCAGGCCCTCGCGCGCCGCGAATTGGTGCTGCATTATCAGCCGCGTTTGGCGCTTGCGACCGGCACCATCAAAAGCGCCGAGGCGTTGTCGCGTTGGCAGCATCGCCGCCGTGGTGTGGTGCCGCCCAGTGTGTTTATTCCGATGGCCGAACAAAGCGATCTGATCGTTGAAATCGGCGGCTATGTGCTCGAGTCCGCGTGCCGCGATGCGTTCACCTGGCCTTGCGGCCCGGACGGCGTGTTTGCCGCGGTGTCGGTCAATGTCTCGGCCCGGCAATTTGAACGGGCGGCGTTGCTGGGGCAGGTCGCCCACGCGCTCGATATCACCGGCTTGCCGCCCGAGCGGCTTGAACTCGAACTCACCGAATCCATGCTGGTCGATGGCAGCGTCGAAACCTTGTTGTTGCTGTCGGCCATCCGCGATCTTGGTGTCGGTCTGGCGCTCGATGATTTCGGCACCGGCTATGCCAGCCTGTCGATGCTCAAACGCCTGCCGCTCACGGCGATGAAGCTCGACCGCTCCCTGGTGCGCGATCTCCCGCGGGACCGTGAAGACGCCGCCATCTGCCGCGCCGTGGTGGAAACCGGCCATGCGCTGGGGCTGATCACGGTGGCCGAGGGCATTGAAACCGAAGCCCAGCGTTCGTTTCTGGCCGGGATTGGGTGCGATGAAGGGCAGGGGTGGCTGTTTGCCCCGGCTGTGCCGTTGGAGCAGATTCGCCATAGAATTTCAGGTCAGCAGGGAGACGAATCTTCCGTTTGCGACCAAAAAACAGCAAAAGACTTTGGGGCGTTTTGGCCGGCGAGGGCGCAATGATCATCGCCCCGCCAGGGGCTTTGGATCGTGGTGGGCGCAACAGGGATTGAACCTGTGACCCCCACCGTGTCAAGGTGGTGCTCTCCCGCTGAGCTATGCGCCCACGATCTGCTCGTGTGGCGGACTTCCTAGTGTCTAGATGAGGCGCGCGCAAGCCCTCGTTTCATCGCACAGGCTTTTTTATGCGCTTCATTCGCCCCTATTCGCGGTGGGCGTTTTGATTTTAAATGGTTTGATGGATCACTCGCCTGCCCTTGATGCGATTTTGCCGCCGGTGACGCTGCATCCGGGTGCGCCGCCGGGTTCGCCTTTGATCCTGGCCTCGCCGCACGCGGGGCGCGATTATCGGCCTGATTTTCTCAAAGCCTCGCGTCT
>JAJZHU010000279.1 GCA_021798375.1 Pseudomonadota bacterium
CCCTCGCGGATATGGGCATTGAAATGGTGCACCACCATATCCACCGCCACATCGACCGCATAAGCAAAACCCTCGGCATCGGTGCCGCCGTGAGATTTCACCACCATACCATTCAGCCCCAACATCACCGCCCCATTGTAACGACGTGGATCAAGCCATTCCTTCAACCGTTCCAGGCTGGAACGGGCCAGCAAGTAACCCAGCTTGGCCGCCAACGAACTGCCAAACGCCTGCTTAAGCAGACTGCTCACGAGCTTCAGGGCGCCTTCACCGGTTTTCAGCGCGATATTGCCGGAAAAACCGTCGGTCACCACCACATCGGTGGTTCCGGCGGCGATGTCATGACCTTCGATAAAGCCATGAAATTGCGCCGCCAGGGGACTCGCGCGCAACGCCTCGGCCGCTTGCCGGCGCGTTTCGTCGCCCTTCATATCTTCCGAACCCACGTTCAACAGACCGATCTTGGGAGAGGGCAAACCCAACACGGCACGGGCGAACACATCGCCCATTACCGCGAATTCCACCAGATTGCGCAGATCGCATTGGATATTGGCGCCCAGATCGAGCATCACCACATCGCCGCGCGCCGATGGCATGATGGCGGCCATGGCCGGACGATCGATGCCCGGCAAGGTTTTGATGACAATCTTGGCCAGCGCCAACAAGGCGCCGCTGTTGCCGGCGGAGACGATTCCTTCTGCCTCGCCGCTGGCCACCGCATCGATCGCCAAACGCATCGAGGACTGCCTCATGCGCAAAGCCGCGGTCGGCTTCATTTCGCTGCTGATCGCATCGGGCGCATGGCGCACAGTGCAGACCCGCGCCGCACGCGCATGACGAACGAGCAACGGGGCCAATCGCGCCTCGTCGCCAACCAGCAAAAAACGAGCATCGGGGTGACGTTCCGACGCGATGGCAAGCCCCTCGACGATCACGTCGGGGGCACGATCGCCGCCCATGGCGTCGATCGCCAAAGTGTAGGCAACGCTCACGTGCGCGCTGCCCCCATCTTTGCTGCCCCGTTCTTCTCATCCCGGCTCGGCTTCGGTTCGAGCGGAACCGAGCAACGATCAAGAGCTGAGGGCATCATTGCCATCACCACGCGACACGCCCTGCTTTAGGCGCGAACGGTATGTTTCAAGGCCTTGCCGCCAGCGGCGACAACTTCACGGCCATCATAATGGCCGCAATGGCTGCAAACATGGTGCGGGCGCTTCAACTCGCCACAATTGCCGCATTCCGCATGCGCTTCGTTCGACAGCGCTTCGTGGCTACGACGCATTCCGCGCCGTGAGGGCGAGGTTTTTCTTTTAGGTACGGCCATGGGGTAGATGCCCCTCCAAGTTCTGGGCAAACGGCCTCGTAGAGAAACCGTTCCGGTTACGCGAAATCATGAGCGGCGCGGTCTAGCAGAGGCACGCCCCCCCTGCAAGCCAAGACAATCGCTTAAACTCATTTTCTGTCCTGTAATTTGGCCAAGGCGGCAAAAGGATTGGCACTATCGTCGCTCGCCGAGGGATGCAGCACCGCATCGTCCTTGCGTGGATATGGGTCGAGCGACAAAGCCAGTTGTTCGACGGTCGCCTCGCCCAAATCGATCTCGGATCCCGTATAAGGGATCTCGTCGATCTCCTCGCTCTCGTCTTCCTCGCCCAAATCGGCGGCCGGAACGAATCGAACTTCGAAACGCTCGTCGATCCGCGCCGGGAAAGGATCGAGGCTGACAACGCAAGTCTGAGTGATATCAGCCTTCAACAAGCCTTTGACGGCAACCTGCCCACCCGGTAGGGCGCTGCAATGCCAACGGCAATAGATCGAGGCGATGCCTGGCAACAACAACCGCTCGGCCACCGCAGCACACTCCGCCGCGGTGGCTTTCACCTCGATCACGGCGTCGGCCAGGCGTTCGGTGGTAAACAGCCGCTGCATCTCGGGACTGCGTTTTCCGGCATCAGTCATTTTGCGTCCCTTCCGGGTCTGGAAATTCAATTCGGCCTGCCGCCAAATCGGCCAGATTTTGCGCCGCCAAACGGGCCTGCACAACCATTATATGCCTCGCCAGGCCCACGCCATCGCCGCCTGCCCCGCTGCCGCGCCAGACGTTGCGCGCCAGCGCCTCGGCCAGCAGGGCCTCGTCGTCCGTGCTCAGTGCCGCTTCATAGGCAACCGCGCGGCCATGGAACCCTTCCCACATTTCCCGCACACGTTTGCCCACCGCCATGTCGCTCACGCCCATTTCGCGCAGATTGGTATCCATATCGGCAAACATGGCGTCGAACACGGCCTGCGCCAAAGCCGGGCCCGGTTTGGATTCGGTGCGCAAACGACGGATCAACACGGCGGCAAACAGCCCCACCAGATCGAATCGCCCGTCCAGCGTATCGGGCACGCCCCAGACGGCGTAATATAAAGGCAAGCGCGCCGCGCGCACGGCTTGGGTATAAAGCGCAAAGCCCGCGCGCTCGATTCGCCGCTTTGCCGGGGTGGCAAATATCGTAGAGAACAGACTCATGAAGCCAACCGCCTTCCCAAATGAACGCACGACATTGACAAGCAAGTCCGTCGCCGCAAGAACACAGTGATAGCGCGACGGCGCTTGCGGTCAACTTTTCTTGCCAGTTGGAGCCGCATCTTCTAGAAGCAATCCGCCCGATCCCGCGTAAGGAAATTTCCAAATTGCGTTCCCAGTTGCGTCACCAGTCTGCTCTTCCCCGCGCTCTCCCGCTGTTGGCGCTCGCGCTGTGGCTTCCCGGCTGCAGCCTGTTCCATTCGCAAACGGTCTATCGCGGCCAAACTGCTGACTCGCGCGACATCGCCGAGTTGGTGCCTGGGGTTTCCACCAAGGCCGACGTGCAAACCGAATTGGGCAGCCCGACCAACATTCCCAGCTTCGATCAAAACACCTGGTTGTATCTGGGCCAGCAAACCCGCACGCGCATCGCCCGCACCCCCGGCGTCGAAAAGCAAACGGTCACGATCGTCACCTTCGACCAAGACGGCGTACTCACCGGAATCAACACGAAAAAGGCCCCCAATGGCATGCAACTGGCCATGGCCGGCGGCGCCACCCCCTCGCCGGGCAGCGAGGCGTCCTTCATAGGTCAGTTGATCGGCAATATCGGCAAATTCAGCCCCGGCGGCGCCGGTGGCGCCGGCAGCCCGCTCAGCGGTTTCGCCGCCACCAACAGCAGCGATCTTGGCGAAGGCGGCACGACGCCGGGCACGATGCCCTAGAGCATGATCGCCGCAGGTTGAATAACACGTAGGCGTGAATCATGCGTAAAAACAAAAAGCTAGAGCACGTTCGTCGCACGTATATGGTTCAACGTGATCCGAACGTGCTCTAAGGGCCTGTTGATAAATAATTGAGTCGGCGTGGTGATTTTTTTGTGTTTAGGGGATTCCGGCGCGGGCCGTGAGGGTTCTAGTACCCACTATCATTAGACTATGAGACGTGACCACCCTGGCGGCATGGCCCGGTATCGGGCCGGTGGCCAGAATTCGGGCTGTTTCGCTGACCAACGATTCTGGATACTAGACTCGGTGTATGGTTGACGAATCAGGTATCCGACTGCGCTACCAATTACTTGATCCTGTGCTGGACGAGCGCAGCCGTCGGCGCTTCGCCGCGGCGGAGGCCAAGACGGCTGGTCGCGGCGG
>JAJZHU010000023.1 GCA_021798375.1 Pseudomonadota bacterium
CACGCGCTTTACAGCGTGGTTCACCCCGATCAGACGGTGCATTTCGAACATTCCACCACGCGCGGCGTGGGGGAGTAATTTTCGGTTGTGATCCGCGCCGCGCCGCCGGCGGGAGACAAGTTTATCGGTTGGGCGTCCGGTTTTGCAGGACTTTGGCTATCCAGTGTTTTCCTGTCTAGAGCACGTTCGGATCACGTTGAACCATATACTTGCGACAAACGTGCTCTAGCTTTTTGTTTTTACGCATGATTCACGCCTACGTGTTATTCAACCTGCGGCGATCATGCTCTAGACCCTGATGAATTTGGATTTGCTCGAATTTTCTGTATCATCAGGCTCTAGATCTTTGTTTTGGCGAGCAGTTTTATGCCATCAAGTGATAGCAAGTGATGGCATATTGTTCTATTATTGCGTCACATCAGACGCGGGGAGCCGGGCATTGGACCGAAAGAAACTCTATATGATTTGGGGTGGCGGCGCTTTGTTGGCGCTGTTGATCTTTGGCCTTGGGCCGGACCGGGTGCTGACGCAGGTGGCATATATGTTGGATAGCTTTTGGTGGAACCTCACCAATTGGCTGCGCGACATCAATGGCCGCGTCTATGATTTGCTGCGCGCCTGCGCCATCGCCAGCTTTGTGGTGTTTTGGGTTCTGGGCGTGATGGCGGTGCGTGCCGGTGCGCGCGGGTGGGCTGCGCTGTTGGTTATCACGCTGATTTTCCTGTTGCTTGTCGGCACGCCCGGCCATTGGGAGATTCGGGTGCCGGCGGGCGATTGGCTGGCGGCCCTGGTGGCGTCGGTGGTTGGCGCCTTGACCATGAGCGGCCGTCTGGCGCGGAGAAAAGGCAATGCCGAGCGGACGTAGCGCGGGCAGTTTGGCCGGGCGCAGCGTCGCACTGTTCGGCGGTTCCGGCTTTATCGGCCGGCGCGTGGCGGTGGAGCTTGTCGCCCGTGGCGCCAGCCTGCGCGTGGCCTCGCGTAGCCCGCGGTCGCCCGATCAAATGCGTTACCGGCGGGGCGATGCGGCCGGCATCGATGCGATTCTGGACGGCGTCGATGGCGTGGTGCATCTGATCGGTATTCTGGCGCCACACGGTTCCGATGATTTCATGGCGGCGCATTGCGACGGACCGGCGGCCATCGCGGCGGCGGCGCAACAGCGCGGGATCGAGGATTTTGTGTTGATTTCGGCGATTGGCGCCGATCCGGCCTCGCCTGCCGCCTATGCCCGCAGCAAGGCCGCCGGCGAGCTTGCCGTGCGCGCGGCGTGTCCAGCTGCGCGGATCTTGCGTCCGAGCATCGTGGTGGGGCCGGGCGACGGCTTTTTCGGCCTGTTCAGCCGGATGGCGCGGTTTTCACCGCTGTTGCCCTTGATCGGCGGTGGTCACAGCAAATTTCAGCCGGTCTATGTGGGCGACGTGGCGGCGGCGGTGGCGATTTGCCTGGCGCGTCCTGAGACACGCGGCGGGCTGTATGAACTGGGTGGCCCCGAGGTGCTCGATTTTCGCCGTTTGCTGGAAATGATGCTGCGGGCATCGCATCGCCGCCGTTGGCTGGTGCCGATGCCCTGGAGTGTCGCGCGGTTGGAAGCGAGATTATTTGAATTGCTGCCGCGCCCGTTGCTCACCCGCGATCAACTCAAGATGTTGCAACGTGACAATGTGGTGGCGGCGGGGGCACGCGGGCTCGGGGATCTGGGGATCGAGCCCGTGCCGGTGGACGCGGTTTTGCGGGAAATTTTTGGTTGAAGGCGATAAGCGGCGGAATCTTCTTCGTTAAAAGGAAGATCCCTGCAAACATCAATCGTCGCGGTAAACCCGTTCCATCTTTTCGTGGCGTTCTTGCGCTTCGATCGAAAGTGTGGCGATCGGGCGGGCTTCCAGGCGTTTCAGCCCGATCGGCTCGCCGGTTTCCTCGCAAAAGCCGTAAGTTCCGCTTTCGATGCGGGCCAACGCCTGATCGATTTTGCCGATCAGCTTGCGGGCGCGGTCGCGGGTGCGGAGTTCCAGCGCGCGGTCGGTTTCCACGCTGGCGCGGTCGGTGATGTCGGATTCGGCAATGCCGCCTTCGGACAGGCTGGCCAAGGTTCCATCGGCCTCGCGGAGCAGATCGGCACGCCAGCGCAGCAACTTGCGGCGGAAATATTCGATCTGACGGGGATTCATGAACTCCTCGTCTTCCGCGGGAAGATAGTCGGGGGGGAGCGTCTGAAGCATCTTAACCTAATCCTCGACTTCGCAAGTTTAAAGCCGGGCGAAGCCCGCGCGGCTTATAGCGAGCGAATTTCAAATAGCCAAGGGGATATCGCGTGAAGAGCTTGGCGGCGGCAATATTTTTCGGTTTCTTTTCAGCGGCCGCGCTTGGCCAACTCGATCCTGGCGCGGGTTATCACCGCATTGATCAGGGCGCGCAGCCTGGGGTCGGGGGTTTCGATCCGGGTGGCGGCGAGATCGGATAGCTCGTTCAACAGCGACTCGTCCGAGCCGCCGCCTAGGATCGCTGTCTGCAAACGGGACAATTTCGCCAGCAGCGCGTGCCCATGCTGCATCGCGCGTTGCTCGGGATCGCCGCCCATGAATTCCTGCAACGCCAGCAATCCGGCCATCGAGGCGGGCACGGCGGCGGCAATTTGTTCGCTTGCGGTGGCTTCGGGCGCGGTGGGGAGATGAAACGCCGCGCCCATGGCGCGGCCCACGGCGGGGCGGAGAGGTGAAGCGGCGATGTTCGGGCCGACCGGGGTAATCATTACAGGTTCCTGTTCATCGATATTCGTCGTTGCGTCACGCTCTAAATGACCGACCGGCAGAAATTGCCGACCGGGGTTTGGGATAAAATCAAGGAAAACCGCCATTCCATGCTGGCACGCCGATTGCCTTGATAGGGGCAGACTAGGTTGGAATGGTTGACGATGTACAAATTCCTCATCTCATGCGCTGTATTGCTGCTCGGTTTGTGGATGGCGCCGGTGTTTACGCCCGCATTTGCGCAGGTGCGCATCAAGGACATTGCCGATGTCGATGGTATTCGCACCAACCAACTGGTGGGATACGGGTTGGTGGTGGGTTTGAACGGCACCGGCGACAAGCTCGACAATGCCGCCTTCACGCGTGAATCCCTGATCGCCATGTTGGAACGGTTGGGCGTGAACACCGTCGATCTGGCCGTAAAGGTGCAGACCAAAAACGTTGCCGCGGTGATGGTGACAGCCAACTTGCCGGCGTTCGCGCATCCTGGCGATCATATGGACGTTACCGTTTCGGCGCTGGGCGACGCCAAGGATCTGGCCGGCGGCACGCTGTTGGTAACACCTTTGATGGGCGCCGACGGCAACGCCTATGCGGTGGCCCAGGGCGCCGTTTCCACCGCTTCGATCTCGGCCAGCGGTCAGGGCGCGTCGGTCACCCGCAATATCCCCACCCAGGGCAAGGTGCCCAACGGCGGATCGGTGGAGCGCGAGGTGACATTCCGGTTCAACGATGAAAAAAGGCTGCGTTTTTCGTTGCGCAATCCCGATCTGACCACCGCCATGCGCATGGTTCAGACGATCAATCAAACACTTGGCCCCAATCAGGCCGAGGCGCTCGATCCGCGCACCGTCGATGTGCAATTGGGCGACCGGAGCGCGGTGCAGACATTGGCGGCGGTGGAAAATCTGGATGTCACTCCCGATAGCCCGGCGACCGTGGTGATCGATGAAACCAGCGGCACCATCGTGATGGGTTCGAATGTGCGCATCAGCACGGTGGCCATCGCCCAGGGCAATATCACCATCAAAGTCACCGAAACGCCGCAAGTCAGCCAGCCGGACGCCATGTCCAACGGGACCACCACCGTTACGCCCAGCACCAATATTTCGATCAATGATCAAAGCAATCATAAAATGGGGGTGCTGACCTCGGGCGCCACATTGCGCGATCTGGTGACCGGGTTGAATGCATTGGGGGTTGGGCCGCGCGATCTGATCTCGATCTTGCAGGCGATCAAGGCCGAAGGCGCCTTGCAAGCCAATCTGGTGATCCGCTGATGGACATCTATTCCGCCAAAATTCCCGCCGCCGTGGTGGCCCCCGTGGCTCCCAGTGCCGCCACCCAGGCGCAACTGCGCAAGTCGGCGCGGGATTTCGAGGCCACCACTCTTACCGAAATGCTCGAACCGATGTTCGATACGGTGGATATGTCGTCGTCCCCGTTTGGCGGCGGCGATGCCGAGAATAGTTGGAAGCCGGTCATGGTGCAGGAAATCGCGAAGGCGGTGGCGGCGAAAGGCGGGCTTGGCATTGCCGGGCCGGTTTATACCGAACTGCTCGCCATGCAGGAAAAGATGCAACAGAAATCAAAGGGAGGTTTGAAATGAACGATCGCTGGTTGGTGGCTGCCGAAAATCTGGCGGCGATATTGGAGGATGAAAACCAGGCGCTGGCGGCGCTCGATCTGCCGCGCGCGGCGGGGATGCTGATGGCCAAAACGGTCTGCATCGATGAATTTCAGGCCCGGCCCGCTGATCTGAACGAATCCGATCATGCGGCCGCGGTGGCGATGTTGGAGCGGTTGGCATTGTTGGCGGCGGAGAACCGCCGGTTGCTGGATCGCGGCATCAAGGCGCAGGGGCAGGTGATCGGGGTGATGGCCAATTTGGTGCGGCAAACGCCGATGGCGCCGCGTTATGGGGCCAAGGGCGGGCTGCGGCGGGAATGCGCGCCGCTCACCCTTACGCTTTCGGCGCAGGCGTGATCCGAGTCGCATGATTGGGGGCGGCGGGCGCCCTCTTGCTAAGCCTTGATGATACAGTGAATCGATTGATGTTGTTGACGCTTTGCCCGAGTCCCGATACTTGGGTTGTGTGACAGTACAGCAAAATCCCCGTCAGTCGGTGCGTGTGCGAGGCCGCAGCTTTATGGCGCTCGCGCTTGTGCCGCAGCCCCCCCTGGACAGTTGGTTCGCCGAGTTGGACCAGCAAATGGCGCGCGCTCCCAATTTCTTTGCGGGGCGGCCCGTGGTGGTGGATGTAACTTTTCTGCCCCGCAACGATCCCGATTTGGCGCGGCTGGCAGGGGAATTCGCCGGCCGCAATATCCGCATTCTGGGCATCGAGGGCACCGAGCCCAATTTCACCCCGCCCGCCGCGTGGGGCTGGCCGCCGCTGCTTTCAGGCGGGCGTCCGGTTGGCACATCCGAGGTGCCGGAAGAAAAAGCGGCGCCCGAGCCGCACAGCCTGTTGCGCGATGAAAATGTGCGGTCCGGGCAATCGGTGTCGTTCCCCAAGGGCGATGTGACGATCATCGGTTCGGTGGCGTCCGGCGCTGAAGTGATCGCCGGGGGGTCGATCCATATTTACGGCGCGTTGCGCGGGCGGGCGATCGCCGGCGTGATGGGCGATGCCAAGGCGCGGATTTTCTGCCGCAAGCTGGAAGCCGAATTGATCGCGGTCGATGGGCTTTATAAAACCGCCGATGATCTGCCGCAAAATCTGCGCGGCAAGCCGGTAAAAATTTCGTTGGATGGCGATAAAATCGTGATTGAGCCGCTGGATTGATCCAGCAGCGATAAAGGGGATTGAGTGATGTCGAAGGTCTTGGTGGTCACATCGGGCAAGGGGGGCGTGGGCAAGACAACCTCGACCGCTTCGCTGGGCGCTGCATTGGCGGCTGCGGGCCAAAAAGTGGTGGTGGTCGATTTCGACGTGGGCCTGCGCAACCTCGATCTGGTGATGGGTGCGGAACGCCGGGTGGTGTATGATCTGATCAATGTGGTGAACGGCGATGCCAAACTCGCCCAGGCATTGATCCGCGACAAGCGCAACGACAATCTTTCGCTGCTGGCCGCCTCGCAAACCCGCGACAAGGATGCACTCAATCTTGAGGGCGTCACCAAAGTGATCGAGCAGTTGCGCGAGAAATTCGATTGGGTGCTGTGCGACAGCCCCGCCGGGATCGAAAAAGGTGCTTTGCTGGCGATGTATCACGCCGATCTGGCCGTGGTGGTGACCAACCCGGAAGTGTCATCGGTGCGCGATTCCGATCGCATCATCGGGATGTTGGATAGCAAAACCGCCAAGGCCGAACGTGGCGAGAAGATGGAAAAGGTTCTGCTGCTCACCCGCTATGATCAGGCGCGTGCGGCGCGGGGCGAGATGTTGAAAGTGGAAGACGTGCTTGAAATCCTGTCGATCCCGTTGCTTGGCATCGTGCCGGAAAGCCAGGAAGTGCTGCGCGCATCGAACCTGGGCGCGCCGGTGGTGATGTCGAGCCCCAATTGCGCGCCGTCTCGTGCTTACGCGGATGCGGTAAGGCGGTTGCAGGGTGAAACCGTGCCGATGAATATTCCCGTGGACCGCACAGGGCTGTTTGCAAAATTTTTGAACTGGAGGGTGTCATGAACCTGTTCGGATTTTTCCGCGCGCGTAACACGGCGCCCGTCGCCCGCGAGCGTTTGCAAATTCTGCTGGCCCATGAACGGGCGATCGTGGGCGGGTCTGACCTGGCGGCGATTCTGCGCGAAGAAATTCTGGCTGTGATCTCGAAGCATGTGGCGATCGATCAGGATAAGGTGCAGGTGAAACTGGATCGCGGTGGGTCGATTTCGACGTTGGAAATTGATATCGAGATGCCGGCGTTTGAGGGGAAGTAGGGGAAGGTAAGGCAGGACACTGGCTTTTTAGCTGCGCTGACCTTTGGTTTTGAAGAAAAAGCATCAAAAAGACTTTGTTCATTTTGGCCGGATGCCAAATGAGCAAAGTCTTTTTTTGTTTTTGTGAAGATAAACAAATTGTTACCTAACCTGGAGGGCTTTTCATCTTGCGCTCCCAGTCGGATGCTCCTCTTGCTTGTTTTTACGCATGATTCACGCCTACGTGTTATTCAACCTGCGGCGATCATGCCCTTAAGAGAGTGACCTTCTCCGGCACAAGTGGAGAGCAATAGATTCATCAACAGTCATTTTGCGGTCGCATGGGAATCAGGGGGAGAACTGGCACAACTCCTTTTGCCTATTTCGGGTACTATTTTACCCCTTCTGGATCGCATATGAACCCCAATGTGAACAGTTCGTAATGGATTGCGATATGCGGGCAAGCTCCGCGTGGACGGATGCCTGCGGACAAAATTGGGGTGAAGCGACATGATTTTGAATTATAAGCGGATTTTGCTACTTGGAACGGTCTCGGTGATGGCCATTGGCGTTCAGGCAGGGGCGCAAACGGTGCCCGCCAAGACGAAAAGCCTGGAGGAAGTGGTGATTACCGCGCAGAAGCGCCGGGAAAATCCAATGAAAACACCCGTCGCGGTGACCGCTCTCAGCGCGGCGTCGCTCAAGAACAAGGATGTGGTTTCATTGGAAAGCCTGGCGGGGGTAACACCTTCGTTCACCGTGAATTTGCAAGGTCCGACCGACGGCGCCAATATTCGCGGCATTGGGCTTTCGGTTTCCAGCCCCGCCGTGGCGCCGGGCGTGCCCATCTATCGCGATGGCATCATGCTCTCCCCCCTGCTGGCCGGCGAGCCGTTCTATGATATTCAATCGGTGGAAGTGTTGCGCGGCCCGCAAGGCACATTGGTCGGCGCCAATTCGACTGGCGGTGCTGTGTTCATCAATACAGTTAGCCCCAAGATCGGCGAGACTGGCGGCTATTTGGAAGCCAAGGCTGGCACCTATACCGATGTGGGGGTGCAAGGCGCGCTTAATATGCCGATCAATGATGAACTGGCGGCGCGCATCGCTTTCAATTACGAAACCCGCGACAGTTTTTATACCAATGTGAACACCGCGAGCCATGTGAGCCAGACGGCGCAGGGCACATCGAATCCTGGCAACTTGGATCAAAAAGACGTGCGGCTTGGATTGTTTTACAAGCCCAGCAGCCAATTTAACTTGTTGATCAAGACAAATTTCCACCAGGATAACAATAATGGCTGGGCGCTTACGCCAGAAGCCGGCACGCCTGCCGCCACAGCATATGGCGTATCACGTCCATGGCAGATCAATTTTCCCGATGCCAACACCAGTTTTCAGGCATTTCAAAGCCGCACCAGTGTGGAGGCCAATTATCATTTTCTGAACGGGATCACCCTGCGTTCGGTGACAGGCGTGGCTTACACGCACGAGCTTTATAACACGCAGGAATTCAACGGCACCGCCAGCACACCGTTTGGCAACCATATTGAAGATCACCCTTATACCCAGGAATTCAACCTGATTTCACCTGCAAGCGCACCTGTGCATTGGGTGATGGGGACATTCAGCCAATATTGGTCGGCGGCGGTAAAGCTGACGCCCAATACTTTTGCGCCGATCGATGTGACCAACCACGACGACAAGGTCGCCAATGCGATGTTTGGCGATGTGGGCTATAACATCAATCCGATGTTCGAAGTGCACGGCGGTTTGCGCTATACGCTGGATCATGTGATTCAGACCGGTGGAGTTTATCTTGATACCGGCGGCCATTTGCGGCGGCTCGCGCCGCAGGGCGCCGAACAGCATGATGGCATCTGGTCGGGACGGCTCGGGGCCAATATTAAATTCTCGCCGAACCAGTTTGGCTATATCACCGTTTCTCGCGGCGCCAAAACAGGCGGTGTGAACTCGCCTCCTGGTGTGGCTTTTGCGCCCGAAGAGGTGACGGATTATGAAGGCGGTTTGAAATCTACCTGGCTGGATGGGCAATTGCGCACCACCCTCGGCGGCTTTTATATGGATTATAACAATCTGCAACTGCAACTCGAGCAGCCTTTTGCCAATACTACCCCGCGTGGCGCGATTGCCAATGCCGGCGCATCAAAGATTTACGGTGCGGAATTCACCACCGAAGGTCATCTCGGCAATTGGGGTTTTGACGGCAATCTGGGTTACACCCATTCCAGTGTGAATGCCGGCAAGTTGTTTAACCAATATGCCTTTGCGGCATCGGGGCAATCTTTGGTGATGTGCGGAGTTGTTGTGTCCACTGGCTGTAGCCCGGCCGCGGCCTTTGCGGCCTATACCCAATCGGTGAGCGGCGCGCCGAATCCTTATTCACCGACCTGGTCGGGCGCGGCGGGGGTGGAATATATGTTTGATCTGGGCCAATATGGCACGCTGACGCCACGGTTGAACTTTGATTATAGCTCGGTGCAGTGGGCGTCGGTGTTTATGAACACGGTTGATAAAATGCAGGCTCGCACCTTGGTTGGCGCGCATCTGACATGGGAACGCGATACCTATACCGTGACCCTGTATGGCACCAATCTGACCAACCAATATTACATCACAGGCAACACCGCGAATGAAAATTTCCATGGTGATCCGCGTGAAATTGGCGTTTCACTGCGTAAAACATTTTAATCGCGTGTAGAAATATCCCGTGCCGCTTTGATAAGGTGGCGCGGGATTGGCGGTTTCATGGATGGGTGGGCGGAAATGAACTATCCCAAATATTGGTTTGCCGCGGTGTTGTGCGTGGCGATGGTGGGCGTGGGCGCTGTGCAGGCGAAGGCGCCGCCGGTGGTTGATCCCGCCGCGTGCGCCGCGATGGCGGGGTGGCGGTTTCCGGCCACGCAAATTGGCTCCGCGGTGTGGCAAAGCGCCGGCCCGGCGAAAATCCCCACCGCCACGGGTATCATGGTGTCGTATGATTTGCCCGCGCATTGCGTGGTGCAAGGGATCACGTCGCCCTATCGCGATAAAGCGGGACGGGCTTACGGGGTGAAATTTGAATTGCGCCTGCCGGCCGCCTGGAACGGACGATTTCTGTTCCAGGGTGGCGGCGGGCTTGATGGGGTGGTGCGTCCGGCCTATGGCGACGCCAATGGCGCCAAGCCCGGTTTGGCCCGGGGCTTTGCCGTGGTCTCGATGGATGGGGGACACGACGGGCTGGATGCCAGTTTTGCCGCCAATCAGCAGGCGCGGTTGGATTTTGCTTATCGGGCGATCGGCAAGGCCACCGCCGTGGCCAAGGCGGCGATTGCTCATTTTTACGATAAGGCGCCAAGTTTTTCCTATTTCGAGGGATGCTCGAATGGCGGGCGCGAGGCGATGATGGCCGCCGATCGTTATCCGTTGGAATTCGACGGCATTGTGGCCGGTGATCCGGGTTTTCGCCTGGCTCATGCGGCGGTGGCCGAGGCGTGGAACAACCAACATCTGGCGGCGATTGCCCCCAAGGGTGCCGATGGTGCGCCGGATCTGGCGGCGGCGCTTGGCGACGGCGATCTGACGCTGATCAAAAATCAACTGCTGGACCAATGCGATGGGCTTGATGGGTTGCGCGACGGTGTGATCAATAATCAGGCCGCGTGTCATTTTTCGCCGGCAAGCCTGCAATGCAAACCGGGGCAGACCGCAAATTGCCTGAGTGCGGCCAAGATCGCGGCGATCCAGGCCGTGTTCGGTGGCGCCCATGATAGCAAAGGCAACGCGCTTTACAGCGGCTTTCCTTATGACGGCGGCATTGCCGAGGTGGGTTGGCGGCTGTGGATGCTGGGTATTCCGCATCAGATGAAAAGTCTCAACGTGATTTTGGGCGGGCCGTCGCTGTCGCTGTATTTCATGACTCCGCAGCAGCCAGACCGCAGTGTCTATACGCTCGATTTCGACCATGCCGACGCCGAGATCGCGCAAACCGCCGCGATCAACGACGCGGATTCCACGATGCTTAACAGTTTTTCCGGCCATGGCGGCAAGCTGCTGATTTACCAGGGCACCAGCGATCCGGTGTTTTCGGCGTTGGATGTTCAGGCCTGGTATCGGCATCTGGTGGCCACCGACAGCGACGCTGATTCCTATGCGCGTCTGTTTATGGTGCCGGGGATGAATCATTGCGGCGGCGGGGTGGCGACCGATCAGTTTGATCCGCTTTCGGCGGTGCAGGCGTGGGTTGAACAGCATCGCGCGCCTGACCGCATCGTGGCCACGGGCGCGGCGTTGCCGGGACAATCGCGCCCGTTGTGTGCCTATCCGCGCTATGCCCAATTCCAGGGCGGAGATCAGCGTCAGGCGGCCAGTTTTGCGTGCGTTGCCGCCGATGCAACAAAACACTGATAATATTCAACCGGAGGAGGCGATCATGCGTGTGATAATCGTGGCTATGGCTTTGTTGAGTGGAACTGCCTTCGCCGGGCAACCGCCGGCCCCGGCGCCGCTGACCACCAGTTTTGCATTCTCTGAAACGGTTACACTGACGCCCATGCAGGTTATTGGCGCCACGCCGCTGGGGGTGCGCCAGTTGGTGCCGATCACCGGCGGCAGTTTCGCCGGTCCCGGTTTGCGCGGCACTGTGGTGCCGGGTGGGGCGGATTGGCAATTGCGGCGCGCCGATGGATCTTTGGTGATCGAGGCCGATTACATGATCGAAACCGACGACCATGTGCAGATTCATGTGCATAACCAAGGGATTATTATGCCCCCGCACGATGGCCAACCGCGCTATGTGCGCACCACGCCGCAATTTGAGGCGCCGATGGGAAAATATGGCTGGCTGAACGACGCGATATTCACCGGCACGCTCGGCCCGGCAGGAGATAAGCAACACCCGGCGGTGCAAGTGACGATATTCAAGATCAATTAGACCGATTGACAACCTCGTGACAGAATGATGACGGGATGCGATAAGGGTAAGTGCATTTATGGTGCCTGCACATTGATCGCGTTGCTGTCTGGGGGATGGTTGTGAAGAATTTATTTTATACGCGCTTTGGGCGGCAATGGTAAACGCGCTTACGGTTTACGCCGCCGCGGATTTCTCTGCCGACCCCCCCGGCAATGGCGCGGGAGCGCTTGTCCAGCGGTTCGAGGCCGCGCTTGCCGCACAGGATTGGCCTTGTGGGATAGTGTTTGGGCCGGAAAGCCTGTTGGCCGAACAATATGAAGCCTCGCCTTATCTGGTGCGTCAGGCATTGCGTATTCTGGAAGCACGCGGATTGGGCCGGATGCGGCGTGGTTCGCCGGGCGGTTTGCAGTTGCATCTTCCTACCGCGCGAATGACCGCCCAGGCAATGATGCTGCATCTTTCCGCCGTCGGCGTAACTTCGCAGCAGGTTGCCGCCTCGCGCCGCCAGGTGCAGAATTATTGGCCGCAGGGCGCGTCATCCCGCGCCACCCAATTCATCGATACGATGCTGCAAGAGTTGGATCATTGCTTTGTCGAGGAAGAAGAGGGGACGAAGGCGGACGATCTATCCCCCAATCGGGCCTTGGGCGTCGCGCGGCGTATCGTACGTGATGCCAGGAGCGGGATCCGTGGGCGCGGAACAGATGTGCCGCTTGGAACGATCGAGGATTTGTGTGATCGCTATCATTCCTGCCGGCCGGTGATGACGCAGGCGGTGCGCATCATGGAAGATTTTGAATTGGTCACATTGATGCGCGGCCGTTCGGGAGGGCTGCGTTTGCGATCGCCGTCGTCTTCGATGATCACGCGCGTGACATATGGACATTTTGCCGCGCAGCAGATTGTTTCCGATCATGCCAGCGAGATTATTTGGGCGGCAAATACCGCCAGCGCCGTGCGCGCCGCCGAACGTTCGGCGCATGATTTGGCCGAGTTGCGCCATTTGCGTGATCTGATGACGCCCCAGGCATTCATGGCCGGCACGCCGTGGGGACAGATTGCGACGTTTCGATGTCTGGCGGATCGCGCGGGCGATCCTGTGCTGCACATGATATTGCGTTGTTTTTTTGTCTATAAATTCCGTGCCGGCATGATCCCGTTTCCGCGAATTTCTCATCCCCATGCACGCAGGATCGTCGATACGACGAATGGCATGATCGACGCGGTGATGCGGGGGCGGTCGGATCTGGCGGAGCAGGCGGTGACGGATTGTCGTCAATCGATGCATGATTGGCATTTCAGCGATGGAGCCGCCAGAGTTTAAGCCCGGCTTAGGCGACCAGTTTGCGCAATTCCGCGGCAAACCCGATGGCGGCGCGCGTGGCGGGCCGCCAACGATGCTGTAGCAGCGAGACAATAAAATTATGCTGCGGCGAGAATTCCCGCAATTCCAGTTTGGCAAAACTGCCGCCCATCACGCTGAATTCATCGACCAGTGCGATTCCGGCCCCGGCCAACACCAACGCGCAGGCGGTATGGCCAAAGCGAACCTCGATCGCGATTTTTTGCGGTATTTGGGCTTGTGCGAAGGCGTCTTCGATCATTCGTCCCTGGCTGGTGTCGCGGTGATACGAGATCAACGGATAGGCCGCCAAATCCGCCGGAGTCACCTCGGATTTTTCCAACAATGCGTGTCCTTGCGGCATGACGCACATCAGTTTGCCGCGGCACAATGTTTCGACCATAAGAGCGGGGTCGTCGCTGGGAAACATCGCGATGCCCAGATCGGCTTGCTGTGTCATCACGGCTTCAATCAACTCGGCCTGCGGCATGATCTCCAGCCCGATTTGCAGTTCTGTGCGGCCTTGGCAGAAATGCGCGATGGCTTGCGGCACCAACGCCAGTCCCAGGCTGGGGCTGCACGCCAGCCGCAGCCGTCCCACGCGGCTTTCCGCCAGGTCACGCGCGATGTCGTGCAAAATCTCGATGCCGCGATAGGCTTTTTCGACTTCTGCATAAAGAAACCTGGCTTCCGGTGTTGCATAGAGCCGTCCCTTGATGCGTTCGAATAAGCGCATTCCAAGCGAGTCTTCGGTGTGTTGCAGCAGCCGGCTTATGTTGGGTTGCGACACATGCAATGCTCTGGCCGCGCCACTGATGCCGCCATTTTGCATAATGGCACGGAAAACTTCGATCTGTCTCAGATTCATCTAGTGGTACTCGCCAAATTGCCAATATCGCCGCTTGGATCTTGGAAAACCATACCTTAATGGTATGGGCGACGTATATAATTATATAAGATCATTATGGTTGCTTGCGCTAATCTGGAAGCGAAGTAAGAGCCGTCCGGCAGGCGGTAATGCGGTGAACGGAATGATACATCAATGACAACGTCTATATTGGCCTCGCAGCCACGCGGCGGTTTTCTGGTTGGCTTGATCGGGAGCGGGATCGGTGGTTCCTTTTCGCCCCAATTGCACGAGACCGAAGCGCGTGAGCAGGGATTTGAATTGCACTACCGCCTGATCGATGCGCAACAGCGTGGTTTTTCCGCCACTGATTTGCCGCGCTTGCTGGATGCGATGGCGTTGGTCGGTTTTCAGGGCAGCAATGTTACCCATCCGTTTAAAGAGGCGGTCCTGCCATCGCTCGGCTCGTTGTCGGATGCCGCCGCGGCGATTGGCGCGGTCAATACCATCGTTCATGATCCCGCGCGGGGTTGGGTGGGGCACAATACCGATTGGTTGGGCTTTGTGGAAAATTTTCGGCGTTTTCTGCCGGGGGCTGCGATAGATCGTGTCATGTTGCTGGGCGCCGGCGGGGCAGGGGCGGCGATCGGCTATGGCATGTTGCGCCACGGGGTTGGAGAATTAATTGTCTGTGACAGTGATAAAAATAAATCTTCTGCTTTGCGAAATAAACTTGCTGATTTGTTTGGCTCGGCGCGGGTGCGCCGGATCGATGCGCCACGGGAGGCGATGGATCGTGTCGATGGCGTGATCAATGCGACGCCGATTGGTATGCATGG
>JAJZHU010000024.1 GCA_021798375.1 Pseudomonadota bacterium
GAATGCTGGAACATCCGGTGTATGATGTGCGGCTGATGCGCTGCCACTAGTGGCGCATGTCAGTCATAATGCGGGGTTATGCGCGGGCTGGGTTGCGGCCTAGCTTTTTTGCGCGCGCGCCTTTGCCGCCCGGCGAGGCGTTGTTTTTTTGTGGGCTGCCAGCATTTGGACACGCAGCGCCTCGGCGCGAATCAGCAATTCCGCCATTTTATCGCGGTTGCGATCAGACACCAGATTTTCCAAACCGATATCGGTGGTGTCGTCGGGCGTTTGGGCGGGGTCGTGGGGTGGACGCAGTGGAATGATCAAAGGAGTGGCCCCTTGATTTGCCGACGCGGAACCGATCTGGGCTCACATCCAAGACAGTGGGGCATCCAGTTTTCCGCGTTCAAAGGTGCTATGATGGCAACGCATATATATGTTTCGATTCTTTGTGGCATTGAGCCATGTCAAGTTTGAGTTTCCCTGTTTCCCTTTTTTGTGTGGATTTGTTATACGATGGAACGAAGCTGCGTGACTCTGTGGTTGCGTATGTCCCGCGTCAGCGGATTCCTTCGCGAAAGGTCGCCATGAACACCCCGCGCCCGGTTCCAATTCTTGTGCAGCCGCCGATAGCGGTGCCTGAGCCATGTGGCACTTGCGGGATGCGCAGCATTAGTGTGTGCAACGCGATCGACGATATCCATTTGATCCGCTTGGCCGAGCTTGCCAACGGGGTGGATGTGCAGGCCGGGCGGGTTTTCATCACCGAACAAGACAAGGCGACCGATTTCTTTAACATCACCGAAGGCACGGTGCGTCTGTTCAAACTGTTGCCCGATGGCCGGCGGCAGATTACCGGATTCGCCGGGCCAGGTCATTTTCTGGGGCTTGCCGTTTCGGCCAATTATTCATTCAGCGCCGAGGCCATCACCGACGTGAAGCTTTGCCGCTTTTCGCGTCCACGGATGCGGCAGATGCTGCATGATTTCCCGGCATTGGAAGAGACCCTGCTGGAAGTGGCGTCGAATGATCTGGTGTGCGCGCAGGAACAGATGCTGTTGTTGGGCCGCAAAACAGCCCGCGAGCGTCTGGCCTCGTTCCTGGTCGCTCGCGCCCATGATGGCGTGCCGTCCGACATGCCTCGCACACGTCTGCATCTGGCGATGACGCGCGAGGATATTGCCGATTATCTTGGCCTTACCATCGAAACCGTCAGCCGTACCTTCAGCAAGTTGAAGGCGGATAAATTGATCGCGATCCCCAGCCCGCCCGAGATTATCTTGCTCAATCTTAACGCCCTGCAGGCTGTGGCGGCGGCCGAAAAATAATTCGCAAATCCAGATAATTCAGCGAGTTTGCAGGTCTGTCCGCGGCATTTTTGCGGCGGATCATGTTGCATCGATGAATTGCTTTTTCGGGGTTGCGTTCGTTGCTTGAACCAACTAGGAAGACGCCGCGCCCGTTCGATAGCGCGCCCGGTGCTGCCGTAGCTCAGTGGTAGAGCACTCCCTTGGTAAGGGAGAGGTCGAGAGTTCAATCCTCTCTGGCAGCACCATTTCCCTTCCGTATGATTTATTGTTTTCTTGAGCGTCAAGGGGGATCCGCGGCCATGAATGATCAGTCCAACGCGACCGCCACTTTGGGCGGGGGATGTTTTTGGTGCCTGGAAGCGATATTCCAGCAATTGCGCGGGGTTCACGGCGTTGTCTCGGGATATGCGGGCGGTCGCACGGCGGATCCCAGCTATGAGCAGGTCTGCGCCGGAATTACCGGTCACGCCGAGGTGGTGCAGGTTTCGTTCGATCCTGCCGTGATCGATTACGCCGATCTGTTGCGGGTGTTTTTTGTGATCCACGATCCAACCACGCGCGATCGGCAGGGGCATGATGTGGGCACGCAATATCGCTCGATCATCCTGACCCATTCACAGGCACAGCAGCGCGTGGCCCAGGATGTGTGCAATGAAATCAGCGATGCGCGTTTGTGGCTCGATGAAATCGTAACGCAGATCGTGCCGCTAACGGTGTTTTATCCTGCCGAGGCCTACCATCAGAATTATTTCGTGCAACACCCGAATGCGGGTTATTGCCGCGCGGTGGTGGCGCCCAAAGTGGCGAAATTTCGCAGGGAATTTATGGGCCGTTTGATTTGACACCTTGGTCCAACAGCGATTGATCGAGCTCCCGGTATTTATTTTGTGCGCCGGCGCGCGCGCGCCCCAAGCCGCGAAACTTCTGTTCGATGGCGTGAAACGACAAATGCGCGCAGCCCAGCGCCAAAACCGGGGCGCAGAGCCACGGCGCATGCAGCGCCCGCACCACCAGAATCGCCGGCAGATGACACAGATACAGTGAATAGGATCGCTCGCCGATCCACACCAAAACACGCGGTGCGGATCGTGCCGGGCCGAGGCATCCCCCCAGGCACAACGCCCCGGCAATCCCCACGCCGAACAACACCAACCCGGCCGGCAATTGTACCGGGGCCAGCGCCGCCAACAGCAATCCTGCCGGCAGAATCCATGCGGGCAGGCTGAATCGCGGCATCAAGGCAACCGCGGCCCCCAGCGCGAACGCCAAGGGGCGCAGCAACCACGCCCAGGAAAACAACATCGCGGGGAATAGCGCGTCGAGACATCCCAACGATAATAACATCGCCACCGCAAGGCGTGGCCGCAGCAACATCATCCCCACCGATAACGCCAGATAAAGCTGCAATTCCAACGACAAAGACCAGGCCACGCTGTTGTAATCCATGTTGCCGCAGCCGCCGATTTGCCCGGTCACGCATCCATGCCAATAAATATTGGCCACCCCCAGCAGGGCCGCCAAGGCGCCTTTTGCCGCCGCCCCAACCCCGCCTATCACGGCTGCCAGCAGGATCGAAAATCCCATCCATGCCGCCAGCGCCGGGGCCAGCCGCCAAAAACGGCGACGGGCGAATTTGCCGCAAGTGGCGGCCAGACTGGGCGATGTCCGGCGCAATTCCGCCCAATTGCCGCAGATCAAATAGCCCGAGATGGCGAAAAACAGGTCCACGCCCGGCCAAAATTGCGCGTGGCGAAACACCGCGTCATAAAATCCCGGCATCGCCAGGCGCCCGTGCATATGCTGGGCCATCACCATCAGGATGGCGATCGCGCGCAGAGCCTCGATGCGAAGATTTTTGCCCGGCTTCATGATGCTTTTATAGACGGACGCGCCCGATTGTCATTAATCCGTGATGGACTGATCCTCGGACCGCGGGAATAATGTCCCGATGCAAATCCGTCGCAGCCTGTTGGCGTTATCCTTGCTGTCGCTGATCGCGGCGGCCCCGCTGCGTTGCGCCCCGCTGCGTTGCGCTGGACTGGTGGCGCCTGGGCTGGCCTATCCGGATGCGAATGGCGGGTGGCACGGCGCCGAGCTTGCCGCCTGCGATCAATGGGCCGCCCGCCTGCATCGCGAGCCCGCCCATTTCTCGCCGATTCTGCAAGCTTCCGACGCGCCAAAATCCACGGGTGCCGCCGATCTGGTGTTTCTGCCGGCAGGGGCGGTGCCGCCCGGGTTTCGTGTTCGATCGATGCTGGCGGATGATTACGACGCCTTGTTGGTGCCGGTGGCAAGCCCCGCGCGCCGGGTCGCCGATCTGGCCGGCCGCCCGATTTGCGTCGAGCCGGGCAGCGCCGAGGAATCCGCCCTCGCTGCGTTTTTCACCGCTCATCATCTGCGCTTGCGCGAATTCGTGTTTCAGGAAGTAGATGAAATGCGCGATGCTTATCTGGCGGGGCGTTGCAGCGCCATCGTCAGCCCCGTTTCCCTGCTTGCGGGGTTGCGCGGCAACGCCCGTCCGGCCGATCGGATCCTGCCCGATCATCTGGGCCGGAACCCCATCATGATCGCCACTTCGCCGGCATTAAGGGACTAGTCAGATGAAAAAACTTTTCGCCTTATTGCTGGCGTTGCAACCATCTTTGGCATTGGCGCAAATCCACGATCAGATGGTGGCACTGCTGCGCCAGCATGTGAAATATGTGTTCGTGCTGTTTCAGGAAAATCGTTCGTTCGACAGTTATTTCGGCACATTCCCCGGCGCCGATGGATTGTTCGACAAACCCGCCTCTAAAATCCCCGGCTTCTCACAGCCGATCATCAATCTTGATGGCAGCCAAAGCCGGATTACCCCGTTTCGCATCGATCCCGCGATGTGGTCGTCGGATCTCGACGATGTGGATCACGGCCATGTGCGCATGGCCGGAAAAATGGATGTGCAATCGGGCAAGGCCTTGATGGATCGCTTTGCGATGATCGAGGAACAAAAATATATTCCCCCCGGCCAAACCCTGCCCAGCCTGAAAGCCAGGCAATATGGCGAACTGGCGATGGGTTATGTCGATTGCAACACGATTCCATTTTTATGGGATTATGCCAATAAATTCGTGCTATTCGACCATTTTTTTCAGCACACCATCGGCCCATCCAGCCCCAACGCCATCGCCATGGTGGCCGGCCAAACCGGCGAGACGCAATGGGTGAAACATCCCGAAGAATCCACCGCCAATCCCGCTCTGGCGGCGTTGGGGCAAGGCGAGCCATTGGTTTCCGACAATGATCCGGCGTTCGGGACGCAAAACCCCCACGACAGACCGCGCACGGCGCTCAACCAGACCTATGCCAGTTTGCCGCTGACCTTCACCGGCCGCGCGGCACAGCGCATCACGGCGCAAGACAGCGCGCCCGCCACGGATTTGGCCGATGTGCAAAAGGATATCCCGGCCATCGCCCGGCACAATGGCCGATCCATCGCCTGGGGCTGGTATCAGGAAGGTTACCATCGCGAACCAACCGATGCGGGCCATGAAAGCTATGTCGGTCATCACAACGGGCCGCAATATTTCGGCTATGTCGCCAATAATCCGGCGATATCGGCGCATCTGCACGGATTGCAGGATTTCTTTGATGATGTCGGTGCCGGGAAATTATCGCCGCAAGGCGGGGTTTATTATGTGCGTGGCGGTTTCATCAACATCGCCAATCTGAGGCCCGCCGATCCCGACCTGGCGGTGCAACATAATTTCCAGGGCGACGACGATCACCCCGGCTATTCCGACAGCCAGATCAGCGAAGCCCTGCTTGCCCGCGCCATCAATGCCATCGCCAAAAGTCCCTATTGGGCCGAAAGCGCCATCATCATCACCTATGATGAATCCGAAGGCGATTACGATCATGTCGCACCAAGATTCGTCGAATATGATCCATCGGGCCTGCCGCTATCCCCTGGTCCGCGCATTCCGCTGATCGTGATCTCGCCATTTGCCCGCACGCACGCGATCGATCACGCCGTCGGCGATCATAATTCGGTGATAAAATTGATCGATGAGATCTATGATCTTCCAAAACTGGCCGACCTGCCAGACGAGGCCGCCGCGCGCGTGGCGGGTTTTGCGCTGTTCAAGCAAGCCTATCTGGGGCCGGCCGACGACAAAACTCCCGGCATCGGCGATCTGATTTCGGCCTTCGATCCGGCGCGCCTGAACGGCAAAATTTCTCCGGTGGCGGCGAGTGACGCCATTATTCCCGATCGGATCGTGAATTCGCTGCCGCATTACAATAATCAAGGCTGTAAGGCGATCGGGATAACGCCCACGGATGCGGGCAGACCCAACCCGATTCCGCATGATTTCAATCCAAGGCCCTCGACGAATCCTGGCAAGTAGGAAGAATATTTCCAGCCGTTGCCGTTGCCTGTCGCGCCAAACTCGCCGAGTTGCGGGAAAAGCTGCGCGGATACATCAGAATTTCCCGTCGTGCGCGGCCCGTGCCAGACGATCGCGGATCGCTGCCCCCAAACCATGGCCAGGGATGGGCATGGCGGCAAGGCCAGTGAAACCCCCGCGGGCGGCCTCGCGGTCGAGCCAGCGCAGACCCTCGAACAAGCGGCTGGCGGCCTCTGCCAAATCCCCCGCCTCGCTGAGATTGAACACCAGCCGCGCACCCGTCGGCGCTGGGCCAAAGGCGAGCAGGGCTTCATGCGGGGCAATGGCCACCGCATCCAACCGCAGCGGCAGGTTGGGCGCATAATGCGACAGCAATTGGCCGGGTGATTTCGGCGCCCCGTGATCGTGCGCGCGCCCGACCGGACCGATCAGCGCCTCGATCGCCTCCACCGGCACGCCGCCAGGGCGCAGCAGGCAAGGGGCAGCACCGGAAAGATCGAGCACGGTCGATTCCAATCCCACCAGGCACGGCCCGGTATCAAGCACGGCGGCAATCTTCCCTCCCAGCCCATCGATTACATGCTGTGCGGTGGTGGGGCTGATTTTGCCCGATGGATTGGCCGAGGGCGCGGCGAGCGGGCGGCCCACGGCGGCGATCAGCGACCGTGCGGCGGCCGGGGCGGGCACGCGCACGGCGAGGGTGGCAAGTCCCGCCGCGGCAAGTTCGGATACCGGGCAATCCACGGCTCGCGGCAGCACCAAGGTAAGCGGACCGGGCCAGAAATGGGTGGCCAATGCGCGGGCCATACCGCTCGCCCGCACGTCGGCAAAGGCGGCTTCAGCGGTGGCGTAATGGCAGATCAGCGGGTTGAAACTGGGCCGCCCCTTGGCCTGATAGATCGCCGCCACAGCACGGCTGTTGGTGGCATCGGCGCCGAGCCCATAGACGGTCTCGGTGCCGAAGGCCACCAATTGGCCTGCTTGCAGCAGCCTGGCCGCCTCGGCGATCTGCTGCGCTGATAGTCTTAACGTCATGATTTATTTCAACGATTCCAGCGAACCGCCGCAATAGAAATGCGGGTTTTCATACCCCGGCTTGCGATAGCCCAGCGGTGTTACGCCATCCACCAACGTCACCACGCCGCCTGCGGCCTCGATCACGGCCTGGGGTGCGGCGGTGTCCCATTCCATGGTGCGGCCAAGGCGCGGATAGAAATCGGCCCGCCCCTCGGCGACCAGACAGAATTTCATCGCCGAGCCGATATTGACCAATTCGGCCACCTTGCGCGTGGCCAGCAATTCGGCGGTTTTCACGTCGCCCGCGTAATGGCGCGATGCCACCACGGCCAGACCTTCCTTGGGCACCGGGCGGGTGGTGATGGCATGGCGGCCTTCCGGCCCGTCTTTCCAGGCGCCAACACCCACAATCCCCGCATAAAGCGTGCCGCGCGCGGGCACGGCGACAACGCCCAAGGCGGGTTTGCCGTGCCGGATCAGGCCGATGCACACCGCGAAATCGTCGCGCCCGGCGGTGAATTCGCGGGTGCCGTCGAGCGGATCGACCAGCCAGAATTCATCGCCCACGGCGGTGATGGTGCCCCCGGCCACTTCTTCCTCGGCCACCACCGGGATGTGCGGCAATTGGCTGCGCAAGCCGGCCAGGATGATGGCTTCGGCCGCGTGGTCGGCCTCGGTCACTGGCGAAAGGTCGCTTTTGTGAGTGGTTTCAAAGCCTTTGGCGCGCACGGCCAGAATGGCGGCGGCGGCTTGGCGGGCGAGTTTCTCGGCGATGGCCAGAATTTCAAGATCGTTCATGAACGATAGTCTATCTGTCTCATTGCACCCTGGCAAAGCGTTCCATCGCCGCTTACATTGCAAAACATTGAAATTTTTCGCCGATGGAGCTTTTGCCACATGATCCAGGTTCAATTCACCGCCCCCGCATTGCCAGCACAGGGCGCCCTGGCGCTGCTGGTGCCGGAAGGCGGCCTGGCGGGCGGCCTGTGGACGCTGATCGAGGCCGCATCGGGCGGACAAGCCGGACGCGCGGCGGCGGCGGCGCATTTTACCGGCGCCAAAGGGCAACGCGCCACCGTGCTTGCCCCCACCGAGGCGATTTCGCGCCTGGTACTGGTGGGCATGGGCAAGGATCCGCTCACCCCGCGCGCCCTGGAAGAAGCGGGCGGGGCGGCGGCGGCATTGTTGCACCATCACGAACATGCGTCCTTGGGCGTGCTGGGCGGCGAGATCGATGTTGCCTATGCCGCCGTGGGGGCGGCGTTGCGGTGCTATCGCTTTGATCTTTATCGCACGCAGCAAAAGCCGGAGGACAAGCGCCATCTGGTCAAATTGGCGGTATTGAGCAACGATGTGGCGGCGAGCGGGGCCATGTGGCAGCGTCATTTGCCGGTGCTGCACGGTACGTTTGTGACTCGGGATCTGGTGTCCGAGCCCGCCAACATCCTCACGCCGCCGGAATTCGCCGATCGCATCGCCAAGCTGGCCGAATTGGGGCTGGAAATCGAAGTGCTGGGGCTGGAAGAACTGACAAAATTGAAATTCGGCGCGCTTTTGGGGGTGGCCCAAGGCAGCGCGCTGCCGCCGCGCGTGGTGATCATGCGTTGGAATGGGGCGGGCGGAAATGCGCCGCTGCTGTTCGTGGGCAAGGGAGTCACGTTCGATTCCGGCGGTATTTCGATCAAGCCCGCCGCCGGGATGGAAGACATGAAATGGGACATGGGCGGCGCCGGCACCGTGGTGGGGCTGATGGCCGCCCTGGCGGGCCGCAAGGCCGAGGTGGACGCGGTGGGGATTGTCGGGCTGGTGGAAAACATGCCCGACGGCGCCGCACAGCGCCCCGGCGATGTGGTGACCAGTCTTTCCGGCCAAACCATCGAGGTGATCAACACCGATGCCGAGGGGCGTTTGGTGCTGGCCGATTTGTTGTGGTATGCGCAGGAACGTTTTCAACCGCGTGTCACCATCGATCTGGCCACGTTGACGGGGGCGATCATTGTTGGTCTCGGCCATGATTTCGCTGGTTTGTTCGGAAATGATGAAGATCTGTGTGGGAAATTAATTGCCGCCGGCAATGTGGTGGGTGAAAAATTATGGCAGATGCCGCTGGGAGATCATTTTGATTCGGCAATAAAATCCAATATCGCGGATATGAAAAATGTCGGCGGCAGGCCGGGCGGCGCATCGTCGGCGGCGGCGTTTTTAAAGCGTTTCGTGAATAAAACCCCGTGGGCACATCTGGATATCGCCGGTCTTGCCTGGGCCAGCAAAGACGGCGCTACCGTGCCCAAAGGCGCCACCGGATATGGCGTGCGCTTGCTGGATGAATTGGTTGCTCGCCATTACGAGAATTGATCGTGTCTGATATTGGATTTTACCATCTGACGCGCAGCACCGCCGAGCAAGCCTTGCCCGCATTGCTGGGCCGGACATTGCAGACCGGTGCCCGCGCCTTGGTATTGTGCGGCAGTCCGGCGCGGGTCGAGGCGTTGGATCAGGCGTTGTGGTTGTGCCCCGAACCAGATTTTCTGCCGCACGGCACCACCAGGATGGGCCATGCCGAGTTGCAGCCGATCTGGATTAGTGACGTGCCGGAAAATCCAAATGGCGCGGGATATTTATTTTTGCTGGATGGGGCCAATATGCCCGATTTGGCGGAATTTTCGCGCGTGTTCGATTTGTTCGACGGCAACGACGAAGCGGCGGTGCAGGCCGCGCGGCGGCGTTACAAGGCAGCGCGCGAGGCAGGGCACGGGCTGACCTATTGGCAGCAGACGGCGAAGGGGTGGGAGAAGAAGGGTTAATGTTGGTGAGCTTGATTATTTTTAAGTTGGTATTGAATCATATCGGTTATCTTTAAGATTAATTCTTTCCGCTCGTCGTTGCGAGCGAAGCGCGGCAATCCATCTTGCTTTGGTTAAATCCAGGAAGATGGATTGCTTCGCAATGGCTCGCAATGACGTTGTTTTGATGTTGCTGTCCACTTAAATTATTAAAAGTTTTTTGCTTCTGTTTTTTCAGAAATGACGACTTTCCCTTAATCCCTGGGCGCCAACAGCCTGATCCCATGCGCTGCCGCAAACTCCCGCGCCGCGCTATCGATCTGCCCCGAATGGTTGGAATAACTCAGCACCAACCTCACCCCGCGCGGCAATAATTCCGTGTGCTGCATCAATTCCGGGGTGAATTCCAATTCGATCAAATCGGCATCGAGCGCCTTGAAATCGAGCGCCAGCAGCAGCGGCAAGGATACTTCGCGGATCATCACCTGATAACGCCGCGCGCGGGCAAAGCCGCGGGCGAATATATAGGCGGTGGGATCGGCCAGGATATCGGCGGGCAGCAGGTCGATGTTCAGATTGCCGCGCAGATGGGCAGGCAGGGCGGAATCGAAATGCAGAAATTGCGGTGTGAGCAAGGTGCCGATGTTCAGATCCAGGCTGAGCGGTCCGGCGGCGCGCAATTCATGCGGGGCGGCGAGCAGCGACAGCAGGCGGCGGTCCAGCGTGCGGGTCAGGCGGCGATACAGCCACGGGTCGGCGGTGGCGTCGTGATTGGGCAGCAGGGTGGCGGTGAGTTCGGCCACCGACAGAAAGCGTTTGTCCCAGGCGGGTTCAAGTTTCTTGTTGTCGGCCACCCGCCACACGCGGCGGTGGCGGGCAAAGCGGCTGACATTCACTTGCAGCAGCGATTGTTCGAGACTTTGCAACGATGCGGGATCGAGTTTTTCCGGTATGCGAGGTGAAACGAGGATGATTTCGGGGGCGGTGGGGATGGTGGCGCGCAAGGCTTCGCGCATTATGTCGGCGTCGCGGGGCAGCACATACAGCGGCGCGATCTGGGCGATGTCGGCGATGGCGGGATCGTCGGCCAGCAAATGGCGCAGCGTGGTCAGGGCGCGATCGAGCAAGCTGCCGGCCTCGCCGCGCCAGGTGATGGCGCGGCTGCCGTCGGCCAGATCGAAGCTGCGCGCGCGGTCGGCATGGCGGAGTGGTTCCAATGCTTCAAAGGCCAGACGCAGATGATGTGGCTTGATCAGATGGGGCGGCATTTTGCGTGCCGTCAGCAGCAGGGCGCTGCGCGCAACACCCGAACGGCAACATTCGTCGATCAGTTCGTAAAGGCTTGAAATTTCGTTCTGATCCCCCGTTTGCGGGGCGGGGAGGGACGCCAGGGGGATGCGCAGAAGCCCGCTCATCGTTCAGGGCTTTGGCGCAAATTTTCCGGCATGCCGCGCTCGAGCAATGGCTGATTGCGGCAGAAACGCCGTGTCGCGGCGGATGTGGCGGCGGCGCGTTCGGAACATTGGCGCAGGGTGCAATGAGAGGCGTCGCCTTCGGGGCAGGATTTCAATCGCGCCGCCGCCAGCATGGCATCGATGTGGTGGCCCTGAAAGCGGGTGATGCCAACGCCGAGGCCAAAGGTGATGGCTTGTTCGTTTTGGGCGCGTTGAAGAATGATGCGCTCGGGGCCCAGACGGTTGATGGCGGCGATCATCTCGGGCGTTGCATGGACGGCGAGCGATTTGTCCCAATTGAGTTTCACCAGATCGGCCCCAAAGCTGCCGGGATTGGCCAGCCGCAGCCCGAGCGGCGACACGCCTTCGATGATCAACGGGAATCCGTAATTTTGCACCCGGTCGCGGGCCTGTTTGAACTGGTCCGGGTCGCGGCAGGCTTCGATCAGCGGCACTTCGATCCCCGGCCGGTGGCCGTAATCCAGACACTGGCGCGCGAATTCATCAAACTCGGCGGTGACCAGGGTTTCAATGGTGAGGTTGATATGCAACCTGGGGGCGCCCGGTGCGTGGATGTTCATCTTGGTCAGCACGAATTCCATCATGCGCGGATCGAGTCTCGCTGCGAGATGGCGGAACAAATAAGGGTCGCTGCTGGCCCGCCCGGTCACGGCGAGACGGCTTTCCAGCACATCGACCGAAAATGTAATTTCGCGGAACAATGGACGCATGATGCGGCCGCGCGATCCTGGTGCTGCGGGATCGGGGGCGATTTCGATAGCGATTTGGCGTTGGGTGAGGTCGCCGATGCGGGCGGTGGCGAGCAGCGAGGCGATGTCTTCCACGGCGGCGGGCGGCGGCGGAATTTCGTCGCACAGCGGCAGTTGCGGTTCCTGGGTCAGCAGTGTTTGCAGATATTGAAAGATTTCGGTCTGGTCGGTTTCGATGTTCCAGATCGATGTGAGGCCGGCGGGATCGGGGCGGTCGGCACGGAATAATTCGGCAAAGGTGGCGGGAAGATTGGCCGGGTCGATCGCCCCGCCTTTGCCGTCGGTGATGGTGGTCAGCAAGGCCAGGTCGTTGTTGCGCAAGGGGAATATCTGCCCCCCGTGGCGGCTGGCGGCGTCTTGCAACAGGGCGCGGGCAATGCGGCGATGATGCGGCCGGGGGGCCGGCAGGCTGCCCAGATGCAATGTGAGCAATTGCTGATTGCCCGAACGTTGCGCGCGGCGAATGGCATCCGCCAACAGCCGTTCGCCGGTGGGGGGAGGGATCGCGTTCATATATTTGCCCCGGCGTGCTTAGTCATGAGTGTGCGTGGTCATGGGTTCCGCTGATGAGAGGTCCGGCGCACAGGAGACACCGAAAAACCTTATCGTTCCGTGAACACCGTCCGCGGGGATGCGCTTTTTGGGCCAAGAAAATTAAGATCGGACTTGTCATCGATCCACGGCAAGGTTAGGCGATATGATTATGGATCAAGCAACACCAAAGCCCCCGAGCCGCCTGGAATCTTCGCCCAACGAAACCGCGGCGCTGGTGGCGGCCGTGCCGCGTTTGCGTCATGGCAGCGTGATGGTGATCGGCGATGTCATGCTGGATCGCTATATTTATGGCGCCGTCGAGCGTATCAGCCCCGAAGCGCCGATCCCGGTGGTTTCGGTGGAACGCGAAGTGGCGATGCCGGGCGGTGCGGGCAATGTGGTGCGCAATCTCACCGCGCTTGGTGTGCCGGTGGCGTTTGTTTCGGTGATCGGCGACGATCAGGCTGGTTCCGAACTCACCACGCTGGTGGGCGGGCAGCCGAATGTCGAGCCCTGGCTGTTGGTGCAAGGCTCGCGGGTGACCACGCGCAAGACCCGTTATATCGCCCAGGGCCAGCAATTGCTGCGTGCCGACCGCGAGGAATGCCGTCCGGTGCATCCCAAGCTGAAGGAACGCATGTTGCGCATCGCCGGCGATGCCATGGTTGCCACCAATGTCACGGTGCTGTCGGATTACGCCAAAGGCGTGCTGGCCGACGATGTGGCGCCGCGTTTGATCGAAATCGCCCTCAAGACCGGGCGCAAGGTGATCGTGGATCCGAAAGGAGCCGATTACAGCCGTTATGCGGGCGCCGATGTGATCACCCCCAACCGGCGCGAATTGGCGCAGGCGACGGGGATGGATGTTTCCACCGAAGATGGGTTGGTGCAGGCCGCCCAATATTTACGCGATAAATTCCACTTCGGCGCGGTGCTGGTAACGCGGTCGGAAGATGGCATGACCCTGCTCGACGCGCATGGGGTGCGGCATTTCGCCGCCGAGGCGCCTTCGGTGTTCGATGTTTCGGGCGCGGGCGATACGGTGGTGGCGATGTTGGCGGCGGCCCTCGCGGCGGGGCTCGATTTGGCGACCTCGGCGCGTTTGGCCAATATCGCCGCCGGGATCGTCGTGGGCAAGGTTGGCACGGCGGTGGTGCGCGAGGGCGATTTGATCAATGCGCTGTCGTCCCATGGCGGGGCGTTGCGCAAAATCATGAATCGCGAAGCGGCGTTGGAACAGGTGGAGCGTTGGCGCCGCATGGGCTGGCGGGTTGGTTTTACCAACGGTTGTTTCGATCTGCTGCATCCGGGCCATGTGTATTTGCTGGAACAGGCGCGCGGTGCCTGCGACCGTTTGGTGGTGGGGCTTAATTCCGACGCCAGCGTGGCGCGGCTGAAAGGCCCGGCGCGGCCGGTCCAGCCTGAAGCCGCAAGGGCGGCGGTACTTGCGTCGCTTGCCGCGGTCGATTTGGTGTGCGTGTTCGACGAAGATACGCCCGAGGCCCTGATCGCGATGTTGCGGCCAGATTTATTGGTCAAGGGCGCGGATTATACCGTGGACACGGTGGTGGGTTCGGATCTTGTGCGGTCTTACGGTGGCAAAATAATGCTGGCCGCATTGATGCCGGGCCATTCCACCACGGCGACGGTCGCCAAGATCAATAAAAAGTAGATCGAGCCCGCCATGAGCTATGCGCCTCGTCTGGTGGTGTTCGATTCCGGCATGGGCGGGCTTACCGTGGCCCGGGCCATCCGGGCGCGCTTGCCGGCGGCGCAGTTGCTTTACATGGTCGATAATGGCGGATTTCCTTACGGGGCATTGTCGGACCTTGCGCTGCAATCGCGGGTGGCGGCCAGCATCGACGCGGCACTGGCGCGGATTGGCGCTTGCGATGCGGTGGTGATCGCCTGCAACACCGCCAGCACGGCGGTGCTGGATTACCTTCGGGCGCATCATACGCTGCCGATCGTGGGGGTGGTGCCGGCGGTGAAATGGGCGGCGTCGATCAGCGTCAGCCGTCAGATCGGCGTGCTGGCCACCGCCGTCACCGCGCAGCGGCCTTATCTGGCCGATTTGATCGAGCGTTTTGCCGCGCATTGCACCGTGAAAATCCACGGCGCCGCGCGTCTGGCCGAATATGCCGAACGTGATTTTTGCGGCGAATTTGTCGATGACGAGGCGATTTTCGATGAAGTCGCCCCGCTGTTCGCCCATCCCGAG
>JAJZHU010000280.1 GCA_021798375.1 Pseudomonadota bacterium
TGGCCGCGATCGGGGTCGGCGCAGAGCTGGATCTCATCCACCGCCAGAAATTCCACCGGCCGATCCAGCGGCATGGCTTCCGCGGTGCAGGAAAACCAGCGCGCGCCGGGAGGGGTGATTTTCTCCTCGCCGGTGATCAGCCCCACCGAGCGCACGCCTTTTTGGGCAACCATCTTGTCGTAATTCTCGCGCGCCAGCAGCCGCAGCGGAAAACCGATCATGCCCGAGCCGTGGGCGAGCAGCCGCTCCATGGCAAGATGGGTTTTGCCGGTGTTGGTGGGGCCCAGCACGGCACGCACGCGGGCGGGGAAATCGGAACGCATGGGCAAGCTATTGCGGAAAACCAGGGATAAGAGAAGGACTTCTTTTTTGAAAAAAAGCAGCAAAAAACTTTTGACTCATGAAGAGTGCGGGTAAGACGGCAGGACGTAAACTCACGGGGCGAAAACTATGATCGAGCAAGGGCTTGAGGCGGTGGTGCTGGACGGCGGAATCGGCGCCAGGCCGGTGCATCTGGTGGCGGCGGCCGGTCTGGAGGCGTTTTTGGCCACGCTGCCCGCGGCGACGGCGGGCTTTTTGCGCGATCAGGATTTCACGGCCGCCAGCGGCAAGCTGGTTTTGCTGCCCGGCGATGCGGGCGTGGCCGGGGCGGTGCTCGGTTTGGGCGACGGGCGCGATGTTTATGCCACCGGCGGTTTGGCCGGCAGCCTGCCGGCGGGGATTTGGCGTCTGGCGGGCCAGGTGGACCCTGCGGCGGTGCTGGCGTTTTGCCTCGGCAGCTATCGTTGGCGGCCCGGCGCGGCGTCTATGGCGCAATTGGCCGTGGGCGCGGGGTTCGAGCCGGCGCTGGATCAGGCGCGGGCGATTTTCATGGTGCGTGATCTGATCAATCGTCCGGCCAATCTGTTGGGGCCGGTCGAGTTGGCGGATTTCGCCGTGGCGTTGGCCGCGCATTTTGGCGCGCGCGCCAGCCGGGTGAATGGAGAGGTTTTGGCGCGGGAATATCCGGCGATCGCCGCCGTGGGGGCGGGCTCGGCGCGACCGGCGCAGATGGTGAGTTTTGAATGGCGGGGGTCCGCCGCGCCAGCCGATGCGCCGTTGATCGCCTTGTGCGGCAAGGGCGTGTGTTTCGATACCGGGGGTTACGATCTCAAGCCTTCCAGCGCCATGTTGAAGATGAAAAAGGACATGGGCGGGGCGGCGGTGGCGCTGGGGCTGGCGCGATTGATCATGCAGGCGGATTTGCCGGTGCGTTTGGCGGTGTGGCTGGGCTGTGTGGAAAATAGCGTGTCGGGCCACGCCATGCGGCCTTCGGATGTGATCAAGACGCGGGCCGGATTGACGGTGGAAATCGGCAATACCGATGCCGAAGGGCGGTTGGTGCTGGGGGATTTGCTGGCGGCGGCGTGCGCGCAAAGGCCTGACGTGCTATTGGATTTCGCCACTCTGACGGGGGCGGCGCGGGTGGCGTTGGGGCCGGATATTCCGGTCGTGTTGTGCAACGACGATGCGCTGGCCGGGCATTTGATCAGGGCAGGGGAGGAAGTTTCCGATCCATTGTGGCGGTTGCCGTTGTGGAATGGTTATCGCGACTGGTTGAAATCCAGCGTGGCGGACCTAAATACGGTTTCAAGCAAACCGATGGCCGGCGCGATCGTGGCGGGTTTGTATCTGCAAAATTTCATAACCGATGGAACGCGCTGGGCGCATTTCGATTGCTATTGCTGGAACGACCAAACCCGTCCGGGTCGCCCCGAAGGGGGGGAGGCCACCGGGTTGCAGGCGATTTGGCGGGCGATTCAGACCGGCGTGGGGCGGGGTTTTGGGGTATTTGGGTAAATATCGTTATTTTGTCGCTTGAGATTTAAATTTGAGTTATTTTCATGAATTCGCCGGGGGGTGAGGAGAGGTGTCGCCGTCGCATCGACGAGATGACATGCAGGAGGGGTAGCTATGCCGCATTCGATCAGTATCGACTATTGGGTGGGAATTTTTCGTGACACTATCCTGTCGCTGGTGCGGCGTGATGGGCCCGATCTTTCGGCCCGGCAAATGGCGGTTTTGTTGACGTGTTATACGCCGGATGCGCCGCACACGGTACGCGGTCTGGCGTTGGCGTTGAATGTTTCAAAGCCGGCGATCACACGCGCGTTGGATCGTTTGAGCGAGTTCGAGTTTGTCCGACGCAAGCTGGATCCCGCCGATCGGCGTTCGGTGTTGGTGCAGCGCACCCCCAAGGGGGCGGCATATGTGCGTGATCTGCGGGCGATGATGGCCGATGCCGAGGCCAACGCACGCGAGGCCAATGTGGACGAGACAGCTATGCGTGGGATGGCCGCGCGTAAACTGCCGGCGGCGCGCAAGCACGCTTAAACGCCGCCGGCGTGGTGACATGCCAGTGGATATCATTGTGGCAAGCTTTCCAGAGTGGTGGCGCGGCGGGTGTTGCGGTGCCCGGTAGGGCCGGGGTGAGCGGGATTGGGCATTGCAAGCGGTAATTGCGGTGGGGTGGTGTTGCGCGCGATGCCGCCATCCATCGCGTCGAGCAGAGTGTGCAGGCCGGAGCCTTCGGCCAGTATTTCACCCCATTCGTCGGCCAGGCGGTAAAGCTGGTCTTGTTTGTATAAGGCGAGGGCTTGCCAAAATCCGCTGCGGGCGATTGGTTCCAGCAGAATCACATTTTCGGCGAAATCGGCGCGCCCCGGTGACCAGGCAAGCCGCCGGGTGGCGCACCATCGGGTCAGCGTTTGCAGGTCGAGGACCGAAAGCACGTTGGCGAAACGATGGTTCGGGGAAAGAGATTGTTTGATCACGGAAACACTGCCAATGAATTACTGGCCGGATTATGCTCGATTTGGATTGAAATTCGGTTAATAGGATCGCTTGAAATCTTAGCAACAGCGTGTAACGTTTTGATAAATGGCCAATGCCGCTTTGCGGTGTGCCGGGGAGGCGAGAATGGGGGCGCTTGCTCTATCGCGCCGCTCTGATTATTGAGAAGCGGTCACAGGATCGGGCTCCCCTATGCTCCAGCACGTCCATAAATACGCCATCGTCACCACCGCGCGTTGGGAAGAACAGAATATTGTCGAATGGATCGAGTATCATCGCTCGATCGGTTTCGATCATTTTTATGTCTATGGACACGACGACGAGCCGCTCACGCTTTATCACGCGCTGTTTCCTTATCTTATCGGCGCGGATCCGGTGGTGACTTATCGCTATTGGCCGAAGCCGGGGCAGTTTGCCGCCATGTATCTCGATTTTCTGCGCAACCATGCCGCGCAAACCGAGTGGTTCGGCTTTTTTGATGTGGGCGAATATTTGTATTTGCCTCATGTGAACGATGTCGGGCGCTTTCTTGAACCGTTCAAAAGCCAGTGGGATGCGGTGGCGTTCCATGTGCTTGGGTTCGCGCCGGGGCCGGATACGGCGGCCAGCGTGTTGCTGTCGCGGATCTGGCGCGCGGCGGGGTTGGATGGGCGGTCGAAATCGCTGACGCGCAGTGCCGCCGTCGATCATGGCGTGCTGGCCGCGGGGTTGGGCGCGGGCGTGCGTCCGTTCTGGCTGGGCTGGGATGGCTATGATTTGCCCCATTTGCGCGAA
>JAJZHU010000281.1 GCA_021798375.1 Pseudomonadota bacterium
ACATGGTCGAACAAGCGGGTTTCCTGATCGATCGTGCCCCCATCTTCGTAAATCGCGATCTGGCGCTTGGCTTCGATCTCGATCGCCTGCATCACGAAGCGGATCGAGTTCACATTCTTGATCTCGCAACGGGTGCGGAATGGTTCGCCTGTTTTGCGCACCGAAACATTCACGTCGGCGCGCATGGAACCCTCTTCCATATTGCCGTCGCAAGTGCCCAGATAGCGCAAAATCTGCCGCAATTTGCGCAAATAAGCCCCAGCTTCTTCCGGACTGCGCATGTCGGGCTCCGACACGATCTCCATCAACGCCACGCCGGAACGATTAAGGTCGATATAGGTCTTGCTGGGATCCTGATCATGCAGCGATTTGCCCGCATCCTGTTCCAGATGCAGACGTGTCACGCCGATGTTGCGCAGCGTGCCGTCGGCAAGCTCGATCTCGATCACGCCCGCACCGACGATGGGGTGGGCAAACTGGCTGATCTGATAGCCCTGCGGCAGATCGGCATAGAAATAATTCTTGCGATCAAACCGGCTGACCAGATTGATATGGGCGCGCAGCCCCAAACCGGTGCGCACCGCCTGCGCCACGCACACGCGGTTGATCACCGGCAACATACCCGGAAAGCCCGCATCCACAAAGCTGACCTGCGCATTGGGTTCGCCGCCATAGGTGGCCGAAGCGCCCGAAAACAGCTTTGATTCGGAAATCACCTGCGCGTGAACTTCCAGCCCGATCACCAATTCCCACGGGCCGGAAGCGCCCTCGATCACGTAACTCATAACGCCACTCCCGCCCGGATGCGGGGCAAGGCGGCAAAGCCCGCTGCCCGCTCGATGCTGCCGCCCACCGCGAACACGGTTTCTTCGTCAAACGGACGGCCCAAAATCTGCAACCCCAGCGGCAGACCCTTGCCATCCAGCCCCGCCGGCACCGAAAGCCCCGGAATGCCGGCAATGTTGGCCGTGACGGTGAAGATATCGTTCAGATACATCGTGACCGGATCATCCATATTTTCGCCCGCGGCAAACGCCGCCGTTGGCGTGGTGGGCGTGAGCAGCGCATCCACGGTGCGGAAGGCATCGGTGAAATCGCGCAGGATCAAGGTGCGCAATTTCTGCGCCCGCAGATAATAGGCATCGTAATAACCGGCCGACAGCACATAGGTGCCGATCATGATGCGGCGCTTCACTTCCGCGCCAAATCCGGCGGCGCGGGTGCGTTCGTACAGATCGCCCAGATCATGGCCTTCCACCCGGGCACCGAACCGCACGCCGTCGTAGCGGGCGAGGTTCGACGATGCCTCGGCGGGTGCCACGATATAGTAGGTCGCCAGACCGTATTTGGTGTGCGGCAACGATACATCGACAATCTCGGCGCCCTCGTCGCGCAGCCAGGCCATGCCCTGTTGCCACAAGGCTTCGATTTCCGCCGACAGACCTTCGGGGCGATATTCGCGCGGGATGCCGATCTTCAACCCCTTCACGCCGCGCCCTACGGCGGCAGCGAAATCGGGCACGGCGATGTTGGCGCTGGTGCTGTCCTTGGGGTCGTAACCGGCCATCGAGTTCAGCAAAATGGCGCAATCTTCCACATTGCGCGCCACCGGCCCGGCCTGATCGAGCGAGGAGGCGAACGCCACCACGCCATAACGGCTGCAACGGCCATAGGTGGGTTTGATGCCGGCAATGCCGCAGAAAGACGCCGGTTGGCGGATCGAGCCGCCGGTATCGGTTGCCGTGGCGCCCAGCGCCATGCGCGCCGCCACCGCCGCCGCCGAACCGCCGGAAGAACCGCCCGGCACCAATATTGTGTCATCGTCGCCCCGGCGTTTCCACGGATTTTCCACCGGACCGAACGCCGAGGTCATGTTGGACGAGCCCATGGCGAATTCGTCCAGATTGGATTTGCCCAGAAACACCGCGCCGTCACGCTTTAATTGCGCGGTCACGGTGCTTTCATAGGGCGGAATGAAGGGCGACAGGATCTTGCTCGCCGCCGTGGTGCGCACGCCCTCGGTGCAGAATAAATCCTTGATCGCCAGCGGAATGCCCGCCAGCGGTCCCGCCTCGCCCGCGGCCAACGCCTTGTCGGCGGTGTCGGCCTGCGCCAGCGCCAATTCGGGGGTCACGGTGATATAGGCGTTGATGCGCGGATTGAGCGCATCGATGGCGTGCAGATGCGCCTGGGTCAGTTCACGCGCCGAAAACGCGCGGTTGCGCAGGCCCTTGGCAGCCGCGGCAATGGAAAAATCCGTCAACATTATTCAACCACCTTCGGCACCGCGAAAAATTCTCCCGCCCGGTCGGGCGCATTGGCCAGCACTTTTTCAGCGATGCCGCCATCGCTCACCACATCTTCGCGCATCGGCAACGCCATGGTGGCGCCCCCCGATAGCGGCTCGATGTCCGAGACATCCACTTCGTTAAGCTGTTCGATCCAGCCCAGAATGGCGTTGAGTTCAGTTTGCAGTTTGGCCACTTCCGCATCCTCGACCCGAATCCGGGAGAGTTTGGCAATACGGCGAATGGTCGCAGGGTCAAGCGACATGAAACAGGAAATCCTTGGAAACCGACTAAAGTCTGGACCATAAACGCCCTTATGAAGCTGTTCAACCTGACCGATCTCATCCCCCTGCTCGCCCGCGATCAAAGATTGCTTGGCATCGACCCCGGCGAGCGCACAATTGGCCTGGCGCTGTCGGACGTCCGCCTGTCCATCGCCAGCCCCTACGGCAGTATCAAACGCGCGAAACTTTCGATAAACGCCAATGAAATCATGCGATTGGTCCATAAAGAGGGCGTCGGCGGGCTGATTGTGGGGATGCCTTTGTCAATGGATGGCAGCTTTGGCCCCAAGGCCCAGGCCGCGCGCGATTGGGCGCGATCCTTGGCAGAAATTACCGGCCTGCCAGCAGCCATGTGCGATGAACGTCTCTCCTCGGCGGCGATGAATCGGTTTTTGATCGGCGAAGTGGACCTGACCCGGGGCAAACGGGCCGAGGCGATCGATCGGGCGGCGGCGGCCTATATGTTGCAGGGGGCGTTGGATCGCCTGCGATGGGAGCAAGAGGAGGAATAGTTCACACCCGCCCGTCAAAAACCTCCTTCGCCACCGCAAGACCGTTCAACGCCACCGGAAATCCCGCGTAAACCGCCATCTGCATGATAACTTCCACGATCTGTTCTTTCGACAGCCCCACATTCAGCCCCGCTTCGATGTGCATTTTCAACTCGGGCGCTGCGTTGCCCATGGCGGTCAGCGCCGCGATGATGGCGATCTGGCGATCCTTTGGGGCAAGCGCCGGGCGGGCATAGATGTCGCCATAGGCGAATTCGACCAAAAAGCGACCGAAATCCGGCGCGATGCCGGCCAAGGACGACAGCACGTGCGGTGCCGAGACAGGATGCACTTGTTCCAGCATGGCTTGGCCTTGTTCAAAGCGTTTACCGGGGGGAGTGGCGGAATCGGTCATGACATCCTCGGGACGGGGGAAGCAGACTATAGCCCAACGGTGGCGCGGGTGAAGCCGGGCCGTTCCGCCCGGCCCCCACAAATGGCTGCTTTCGCATATGAATTTAAGCCC
>JAJZHU010000282.1 GCA_021798375.1 Pseudomonadota bacterium
CGCCCAGCGTGCCGGTGAGCAGGCCATTGGCGCCGGGGGTTAAATTGGTGGGAGCATTTGCCGATTGCGGCGCTGTTGCGTTGTCCCCTGTGCTGACAGGCGTGCCGGCGGGCGTGGCAGCGGAGGAGCCGGCAGGAGCGCCGCTTGCATCCGGCGATGCCGGCACGCCGCCTTGCAATTGGAAATTGATATCGCCGATTTGCTTGGTGAGTTGCTGATTTTGATTTTTCAGATCATTTTGCAACTGTTCCACCTGACCGGTCAGCGTGCGCACATTGTCTTCGAGCGTGGAGATGCGGGTGAGCAACGAGGCCATCAGATCGCTGTCGGGTGCGGCGGCGGGAGCAGGGGAGCCGCCCCCGGGCACTGGCGCGGGGATTGGCGCGGGCATGGCGTTGCCCCCGTTATTGCCCCCGTTGTTGCCCTGATTGGCTTGCAACGCATTCACCTGGGCCTGGAGTTGCAAGATCTGATTGCGCAGCGCGATGGCGTCGGGGGTCGATAATTCTTGTGCCAACGTGGGGCTTGCCGCCAGCAGCAAAGCAAGGAGCAGAAAGAGTTTCAAGCGTTTCATGGCAATCTCCGGCGCAGGGCGTCTTTTTAGGCAATCACGTCAGCGATGGAAAGGCCCGGCGTTAAGATTTGGGCACAAAGAAAAAGCCGACACCCAAAGATGCCGGCTTTTAACTCAAAGACCAGTTTCCAACTTATGTCAGAACTAGACCCTGGCAGAATTACTTCACCGAAGAGATGGCGTTGCGGTTCTGGGCCCAGGCTTGCTCGTTGTCGCCAACAGCGGTCGGCTTGTCTTTGCCATAGCTGATGGTGGTCATGCGCGCGGCGGCCACGCCCTTGGCGACCAGGTAATCCTTCGCGGCGACGGCGCGACGGTTGCCGAGAGCCAGGTTGTATTCTTCGGTGCCGCGATCGTCGCAGTTGCCGGCGACCTGGATGCTGACCTGAGGATATTTGGCGAGCCACGCGGCCTGACGGTCGAGCGTGGCCTTGCCTTCGTCGGTCAGAGCCGATTTGTCGAAGGCGTAGAACACGCGGTCGCCAACGTTGGCAACCAGGTCTTCTTCGCTACCGGGAACCGGACCGCTCGGGGTCGTGGTTTGGGTACCCATGCCGCTCGATACGGAATTGGATACAGGGGGCGCTTCGTGCGAGCAAGCCGCCAACAGAGCGACAGCGGCAAGGGCGCCAAGGATTTTGATGTTCATTGTCTCTACAGTCCCATTTGGGCAGGCGGTGGGGCAACATTTGATGAAATGACGTCGCGCTTTCGGATAGTCTCGATTACGCAACGCACGTCACGGCGATTAGCGCGTTGGATCGTTGTAGGTCAAGCACATATACCACTTTTTTAGGCACATATGTGTTATGTGTGTGCGACGCATAACAGATTTTCTTTAAGATCGACTTTTATGCATCATATTTTAGGGCGAAAGGTCATATTTGGCGTGCGGCGCGGTGGAATATGGACGGCATTCCAACCTGTATCAAGGTCAGGTATTCAGCGGCGACCAGTCCGGATCCGAGGCGTCGGTGGGGGTATCGATCACCCGTTCGTTGAAGCCGGTGATATCGATGCTGACGATGCGCTCGCTATAGCCACTGCCATGCCGGTCGGCCGCGGGGGTTTGCCGCCAAAACGCCAGCACGCGGCCGTTCGGCGCCCAGGTTGGGCCTTCGATGTCAAAGGCTTCCGATAGAATTCGCTCGTTCGAGCCATCTGGCTGCATGACGCCGATCGAAAAACCGCCGCCGCCGATCTTGGTGAAGGCGATCAGATCGCCGCGTGGCGACCATACCGGCGTGCCATAGCGGCCTTCTCCAAAGCTGATGCGTTTCACATTTCCGCCTGATGCATCCATCGTATAAATTTGCTGATCGCCGCCGCGGTCGGATTCGAAACAAATCTGCGATCCGTCGGGACTGTAGCAGGGCGAGGTATCGATCGCCCCCGAATTGGTCAGTTGCGTCCGCCGGCGCGAGGCCAAATCGACGGTGATGATGTCGGATCCGCCGCCATCGGTGACCGACATGATGATCGAGTCGCCATTGGGATGGAATCGGGGCGCGAAGGTCATGCCCACGAAATCGCCCAGCACGGCTTGCCGCCCGGTGCCGAGATTGAAGGTATAGACCCTGGGGCGGTTGCCCGAATAGCTCATGAAGGTGATTTCGTCGCGGGTGGGATGAAAGCGCGGCGTCAGCACCATCCAACTGCCGTCGGTCAGAAAGCGGTTATTGGCGCCATCCTGATCCATGATGGCCAAACGCTTCACGCGGCGCAGCAGTGGCCCGCTGTCGGCGACATAGACGATGCGGGTGTCGAAATAGCCTTTTTCGCCCAGCAAACGCTCATAGATCACGTCGGCGATGATGTGGGAAATGCGGCGCCAGTTGGCCCCGTTGGTGGTATAGGCGGTGCCCTGGATCTGGGTTTGCGGCAACACGTCCCACAAGCGGAATTCCACCCGCAATTGGCCGTTGCCGGCGTCCATCAATTTGCCGGTCACCAGCGCCTGGGCGCCGATGGCGCTCCAATTGCCGAAATTGGGAATGGCGCCGGTGTCGTTGCCGATATAGGCCTGCTGCGCGATGACGCGGAACAGCCCCGAGCGGGCCAGATCGTTGGTGATCACGCTGGTGATTTGCGCCGCCATGTCGGCCAGCACGGCATTGTCGGTGGCGAAATTGGGCAAGGCAACGGGAATGGGCGCGGTGCGGGCGCGATTAACGTCGATGACGGCGCTTTGCGGCGGGGTGGCGGCGCCAGGCGCCGCGGGCGGGGCGGATTGCGCCAGGGCAGCCGGTGCGGCCAGCAAGCTGGCGGTGGCGCCGATCAGACCGCGACGCCCCAGGAGCGAGTGATTAGGCAAAGAACTATCATGGTCGGTCATATTTTACCCCCCAAGGGAATGCAGAGATCGGAATGCCGTGGGATTATCACGGACTGAAGCGGAAACTGAATGTATTGGTCTTCCCCAGCATCTCGGGGGGTAGCGGCAGCGTGGCGCATTTGGCATCCAACAGCGCGCGCACGGCGCGTTCGGCGAAGGCGCGGAAGGCCGGGTTGGATGCTTCCAGCGCCACATCGTCGCCGGTGACCTGCGCCTGGCGCACCACACCACCCGCATCGGTGACGACTCGCAGCATCACTTTCATCTGATCTGCCCCCAAGGCGCCTGGATCGCGGTTCCAGCAGGGGCGTACGGCATCGCCGATCGCGCCGCGCTGGCTGGCGGTAAGGGCGCTTGTGTCGTCGCTGTTTGGATTGCCCGATTCTTCCAAGGCGCCGCCGCTTTCAGGATTGGCCTTGGCGGTAGGCGCTTTGTCTGACTTGGTGGTGGCGCGCAGTTTGGCAAGGGTGTTCTCCAGCGAATCGCTGTCGGGTGCGGGATTGGCCGTTTTGTGCGGCTGGCTGGTGGTGCTTTGGCTGGGCGGCGCGGCCACGGGCTCGGGCGGCGTGGGAATCGAGGCCACAGCCGGAGTCGGCGTTGGTTTGGGTGCTTGCGGCGGCGGGATGGGCACCGGCGGCGTGGGCAAGGGCGTGGGGGCGGGCGGCGTGGG
>JAJZHU010000283.1 GCA_021798375.1 Pseudomonadota bacterium
GCTGGGCAGCGGCGCCGAGACTTCCAACATTCCCCCCGCCGGGTGCGGCAGGCGCAGGGCGCGCGCGTGCAGATGCAGCTTGCCCGAAAAGCCATCCAGGTGCGAGGCGGCCTCGCCGTATTTGCCGTCGCCCAGGATCGGCGTGCCCATCGCCAGGCAATGCACCCGCAATTGATGGGTGCGGCCGGTGCGGGGGCTTAATTCCAGCCAGGAAAGTTTGCGCGAGGCGGCCTCGCGCACCACATATTCGGTCAGCGCGCGCGCGGCGTCGGGATCGTCGCGCTCGGCGGCCTGGGTGCGTTCGCCGCGTTCGCCGCCGATGCGTTTCAAGGGCAGATCGATCAGGCCTTCCATCGGCGAGGGCCGCCCCACGACGATGGCCCAATAGGTTTTCTGCACGTCGCGGGTGCGAAACAGCGCCGCCAGCTTGGACGCCACCGAGGCCGAGCGCGCCAGCAGCATCACGCCCGAGGTATCGCGGTCCAACCGATGCACCAGACGCGGACGGTCCTTGGCATCGAATCGCAACGCGTCCAACATCCCGTCGAGATGGCGGTAAATCCCCGGCCCGCCCTGCACCGGCAGACCGTGCGGTTTGTTGATCACCAAAATCTGCTCGTCGCGATAGATCACCATATCTTCCAGATCACGCTGATCGGCCGGCGAGACGGCGGGGCGTTCATCGGGCGGCGGTGCGGGATTGACCGGCGGCACGCGGATGATCTGGCCGGGGACAAGGCGCGTGCTGGCCTCGACGCGCTTGCCATCCACCCGCACCTGCCCGGTGCGGCAGAATTTCTGCACGGCGATTTGGGTTACTTGCGGGAAATGGCGCTTGAACCAGCGGTCGAGGCGAAGCTCGCCCTCGTCGGCGGCGACCTCATGTTGGGTGACAGCCATGATTATTGTTCTTCCTGGTTGCGCTCGGCGCGCAGTTTTGCCCACCAGGCCAGGCGTTTGGCCACATCGCGTTCAAAGCCGCGTTCGACAGGTCGATAGAAATTCAAGCGGGTCATGCCATCCGGAAAATAATTACGGCCGGAAAAACCGTCCGGCGCGTCGTGGTCATAGGCGTAACCGGCGCCATAGCCAAGCTCGGTCATCAATTTGGTGGGCGCGTTGAGTATATGCTTGGGCGGCATCTGGCTGCCCGTTTGCTTGGCGGCGCGACGGGCCTCGCCGTAAGCGACGTAAACCGCGTTGGATTTGGGCGCGGTGGCCAGGAATACAAGAGCCTGCGCCAGCGCCAGCTCGCCTTCCGGGCTGCCCAGACGTTCATAGGTCTCCCACGCCGCGATCACCTGCGGCAGGGCTTGCGGGTCGGCCATGCCCACGTCCTCGGCGGCGAAGCGCACCAGCCGCCGAGCGATATAGCGCGGATCCTCGCCGCCTTCCAACATGCGGGCGAACCAGTAAAGCGCCGCGTCCACATCCGACCCGCGCAAGGATTTATGCAACGCCGAGATCAGATTATAATGCTCTTCGCGGTCCTTGTCATAGAGCGCCGCGCGTTTGGCCAGCAAATCGGCCAATGCCCGCACGTTCAGCGGCGGCGCGTCTGGCGGCAACGCGAGCAATTGTTCAGCCATGTTGAGCAAATAACGCCCGTCGCCATCGGCCATGGCGAGCAGGGTGTGCCGGGCCGCGGCGTCGAGCGGCAGCGGATGTTGCGCCTGAACCTCCACCCGCGCCAGCAAGGCTTCGAGCGCCGCTTCGTCCAGCCGTTTCAACACCAATACCTGACAGCGCGACAACAGCGCGCCATTCAGGGCGAAAGACGGGTTTTCGGTGGTGGCGCCGATTAATAACACCGTACCGTCTTCCACCACCGGCAGAAACCCATCTTGCTGGGCGCGGTTGAAACGGTGGATTTCATCGACGAACAGCAGCGTGCCCTGGCCGTTGCCTTTGCGGATGCGGGCTTCCTCAAACACCTTCTTAAGATCGGCGACGCCGGAAAAAACCGCGGAAATTTGCACGAAATGCCGCCCCGATGCGGCCGCCAACAGCCGCGCGATGGTGGTTTTGCCCACGCCGGGCGGTCCCCACAGGATCAAACTGGCCAACGCGCCGCGTTCGATCATGCGGGTGATGCTGCCGTCCGGCCCCACCAGATGGTCCTGCCCGACGATGTCGCCAAATTCCGCCGGGCGCAGGCGGTCGGCCAATGGTCCGGCGTTGGCCGAGGGCTCGGGGACGAGCGGTGCGAAAAGATCGGAGGGTGAAACCATGCGATTGTTTTGCCCCGATTGCCGCCCAAACGCAAAAACTTCGTAATTTCAAAAATTCTTTTATTGCAATCGGTTAGAAATTTTCGGGGTCTTTTCTTCGTTGCCTCGGAGGAAAATCACGAAGATTTTGCGCGAAAATGTGGATTTTTGAAATTTTGCGCGGTGGGAAGGTTGCCAAAATACGCATTACGATACTACTTTTGCACCGCACTATGGGATCGGATCCGTGATCCCTTTCACTATGGCTCGATCGGGGGCCGTATCAGTTCGAATAGGATTCAAGCGGCATGAGCGCAACCGGGAAAAAATCAGTCACCGTGACCATGAACGAGACCGGGAAAAGCCTCGTCATGCCGCTGTATTCGGGCACCGTTGGCCCCGATGTGGCCGACATCAAAAAGCTTTACAGCGAGCTTGGCATTTTCACCTACGATCTCGGTTACAGCGGCACGGCGGCTTGCGAAAGCAAGATTACCTACATCGATGGCGACGCGGGTGTTTTGCTGCATCGCGGCTATCCGATCAATCAACTGGCGGAAAACTCCAGCTTTCTTGAAGTGGCCTATCTGCTGTTGAACGGCGAATTGCCCACCGCCGATGAAAAATTGAAGTTCGAGCAAGGCGTGGGCCGTCACACCATGCTGCACGAACAGCTCAAGGCGTTCTACAATGGCTTCCGCCGCGATGCGCACCCGATGGCCGTGCTGTGCGGCGTGGTTGGCGCGCTTTCGGCGTTTTATCACGACAGCCTGGACATCAATAATCCGGAACACCGCCGCATCAGTGCCTTCCGGCTGATCGCCAAGATCCCCACCATCACCGCCTGGGCCTATAAATACACCATCGGCCAGCCGTTCGTGTATCCGCGCAACGATCTGACCTATGCCGAGAACTTTCTGTATATGTTCAATTCGGTGCCGGCCGAGGAATACAAGCTGAACCCGGTGCTGTCGCGTGCGATGGATCGCATCCTGATCCTGCACGCCGATCACGAACAAAATGCCTCCACCAGCACCGTGCGCCTGGCCGGCAGCACCGGCGCCAACCCGTTTGCCTGTATCGCCGCCGGCATCGCCAGCCTGTGGGGCCCCGCCCATGGCGGCGCCAACGAGGCGGTGTTGAAGATGCTCGGCGAAATCGGCCACAAGGACAATATCCCCGAGTTCATCGCCAAGGTGAAAGACAAGGATAGCACGGTGCGCCTGATGGGCTTTGGCCATCGCGTGTATAAAAACTGGGATCCGCGCGCCAAGATCATGGAACAAACCTGCCACGAAGTGCTGGGCGAACTCGGGATCAAGGACGATCCATTGCTCGATCTGGCCATGGAACTCGAG
>JAJZHU010000284.1 GCA_021798375.1 Pseudomonadota bacterium
CGTGGAATCGATCATCGACCTGCGCCACCCATTGCCGGTGCTGGCCGGAAAGATCGATTGGGCCTTTATCGAGAAACAGTTGGGCGGCGTTTACAAACCCGGCGCGGGTCATCCGCCATTGCCGATCCGCCTGATGGCGGGCCTTTTGATCCTCAAGCACACGTATTCTCTGTCCGACGACGGACTGTGCGACCGCTGGATCGAAAACCCGTATTTCCAATATTTCTGCGGCGAGCAGGTGTTTCAACATGAGTTGCAATTTGATCGCTCGTCGCTGACCCGCTGGCGCCAGCGTTTGGGCGATGAGCGGCTGGCAGCACTGCTGCAAGAGAGCCTGCGAGTGGCTCACAGCAACGGCGCGCTGGCGACCAAGGATCTGGAGCGCGTGGTGGTGGACACCACCGTGCAACCAAAGGCCATTGCCCACCCCACCGATGCCCGCCTAACGCACAAAGCCATTGAAAAATTGGTCGATTTTGCGGCCAAACACGGGATCAAGTTACGGCAAACCTATGTGCGGGTGGCCAAACGCGCCGCCATCATGGCCGGGCGTTACATCCATGCCCATCAATTCAAGCGTGCCAACGCCAAACTGAAATTCCTGCGCTTCCGGCTCAGCCGCGTGATCCGCGATATCAATCGCAAGGTCGGTGACAACAAGGAACTGAAGGCGCAATTCGCCCCGCTTTTGTCGCTGGTGGTGAAGGTGCGCCATCAGGACACCCTCGGATGTTGGTATGATCAGCGCATTCCACACAACGCCATGAAATCCGTTTCGCGCAATATTCTGATTGGCGCCCCTGTGCGGATTAATTCTTCGGCCCGACGGTGTTTAGAGCTTTTCGTTTCGCCGTCCGCCAGTCTGCAAATGTCCTGATCGCCCACCACCAGAATGGAAGTCTTCTTGGTTATCGAATCGCCGATTGAACACCCCAATCCCGCCGCCATTCTGGCAGCGTCGACCCGATACATTTTCAGAGATCCTGTGAAAACTATCATTTCGCCAAACAGCACCCCGGCTGGGTCGCAAGGTTGATCAACGCTACTTGCTCGTGGACTCAGCGGTGTATGAGACCTCGATAGCCATTCCTCGACTCCCACACCACTCTCGGCAATCGCATTAAGCAAAATACGTCCAGCCGTGCGAGCATCTTCAGTCGCGTCGTGATGATGGAATTCAATTCCAAGATGATCAGCAAGAGGCGCCAATCCGAAACCAGAATGGCAGAATGCTGGCCAAGTGCGACGCGCGACACGTGACGAATCGAGCCACCGGCAATCTGGTGGCTCACCCCCGTGCGTATTGAGCGCCTGGCTTAATGCCGTTCGATCAAAGGGCGTATGAGAGACCACTATCCGCCCGTCAAAGAAGCCTCGCACTTCTGCCCACACTTGTCGAAACGTCGGCGCGTCATCCACCATATCGGGGCCGATCCCATGGATCGCCATGTTCATATCATCAAAATAATCAAGCGGATTGATCAAAGACGAAAATGCCGAAATCTCAGCCCCGCCGACAAATTCCACCAGCCCAATTTGGCAAATACTCGCCATATCCGAGTTGGCCGTCTCAAAATCTAAAGCTACAAAATCCAAAACAGCCTCCTAATTTTATTTGATTATTGGGCAGAATGTTCCAGATGAGACCCCATCTACCTACAATCGTTGCCGACCTGCAACCCGAGAGATATTGATTTGACAGAACCCACCCTCCACCTCTCGTCACCTTGGGTTGAACTGCCATTACCTGCCACCACCCACCGATGATCGCCGTTTTCCACACAAGCGCCCACGCGGGATCACGCTTGACCTCGCAGATCGAAGGCAATCTGATAATGAAGCAATAAGAGGGCGCTACGGTATTCTTTTTGTGTGCGGTCTGAGACTATCCGCCCCTATCGCCTCGGTTTAGAGCATGATCGCCGCAGGTTGAATAACACGTAGGCGTGAATCATGCGTAAAAACAAAAAGCTAGAGCGCGTTCGTCGCACGTGTGTGGTTCAACGTGATCCGAACGTGCTCTAGAAGCCCCGTTGCGGTCCCAACGAAAAAAGCCCCCTCTGAAGGGGGCCTTTTCGTTTCATTTATGAAACATATATCGCCTTTGTTTTCAAGGCCCTACAGGATGGTGGGCGCAGTAGGATTCGAACCTACGGCCCGCTGATTAAGAGTCAGCTGCTCTACCAACTGAGCTATGCGCCCATCCTGTCGGGGTCGCCCCTATAGCAGCGGCGCCCAGGCTTGGAAAGCCCCTTATTCGCAATTTAGCCGGTTGGGGTTGCCGATCAGCGCCAGCAATTCCCGCCTGGTGGTAGGATCAGAGCGAAACGCGCCCAACATGCGGCTGGTGACCATGCTGACGCCGGTTTTATGCACGCCGCGCGTGGTCATGCACTGGTGATTGGCCTCGATGATTACCGCGACCCCGCGCGGTTGCAACACGTCGTTCAGCGTGTTGGCGATTTGCGCGGTGAGTTTTTCCTGAATCTGGAGCCGCTTGGCATAAGCATCCACCACGCGGGCGAGTTTTGATATTCCCACCACCCGCTTGCCCGGCAAATAGGCCACGTGAGCACGGCCGACGATCGGCACCATGTGATGCTCGCAATAGCTCTCGATGCGAATATCGCGCAGCAACACGATCTCGTCATAGCCGTCGGTTTCTTCAAAGGTGCGTGACAGCAGCGCCTGTGGGTCGGTCTGATAACCGGCAAAAAACTCCTCGTAAGACCGCACCACGCGCGCCGGGGTATCGATCAGCCCCTCGCGCGCAGGGTTTTCGCCGGCCCAGCGCAGCAGCACGCGCACCGCGTCCTCGGCTTCGGCGCGCGTGGGGCGGGGAGCATTGTTCGGGGTGATGGGGTCCAATGTGGCAACCTTTGAAAAAACAGCCTTTGTTTAGTGCACGCTGCCCGATTGATGGGGGCTGTCGAGACTGAAGGCCGGGATCGTTACATCAAAATTCTGACGGCTTTCGGTTTCAATCATATGGTAGACCCCGGCCATCACGCCAGAGGGCGTGGCGAGCGGCGTGCCGGATTGATATTCATAGGTGGCGCCCGGCGGGATAATCGGCTGCTCGCCCACCACGCCATCGCCATGCACCCGCTGCACCCGGCCGCGCGCGTCGGTGATTTCCCAACTGCGCTTCAGCAATTGCACCGGCACCGGACCACGGTTCTCGATCCGCACCCGGTAAATCCATAGAAAATGGTTCTCGTCCGGCCTGGATTGGTCGTCGAGATAAAACGGCCGCACGCTGACGGCGATCCCATGGGTGATAGCGACATAATCCTGGTTCATGCTGTTCCGATCAAAGCGCCAACTGCTGCCCGCTGTCCACGATAAAACCCTGGCTATCGCAGATAAAACTCAGACAACCGGCAGCGCGCTTTTGCCCAACCGCTTGCTTTCGGTGCGCAATTGCCCGCAAGCGGCCAAAATATCCTGCCCCCGCGGCGTGCGAATGGGCGAAGAAAACCCGGCATCCATCACGATGCGCGCGAATTTATCCAACCGCGCCGGCGATGAAGGCCGATAATTGCTGCCCGGCCACGGATTGAA
>JAJZHU010000025.1 GCA_021798375.1 Pseudomonadota bacterium
TTTAAAGTCCTGGTGACGTCAAAACACGCGCGAGAATTGATGGGTAGCGCTGCGCTCACCCATCCTACGGCTTGCTTCGAACGAACCATCGAAAGCGCGAATTCATGGCTGTTTATGGCATCCGTCCAGCAAATCACCCGGAGGATCGTAAATATTTGCGCTCAAAAGAATTCTTTATGAGTCAGACTCTGAATAGTGCGGCGTGGCGAAATCGCAGATGCGTTTCTTGGACGAAGCAATCCATCTTCTTTTTCCGGCGGCTGATTGGACCAAGACAAGATGGATTGCCGCGCTACGCTCGCATGACGGCGGTGTGAGGGAGAGTCAATCGTTACGCGGTTTGGTATAATTGGAAAAGTTTTTTGCTTCTTTTTTTCAAAAAAGAAGATTCTTCCTTCCATAAAAACTCATGTCCCCCTCGCCGAATCCCCTCCGTGCGCCATCACCTGTGCCCAGGGGGCTCCCGCGAATTGCCCCACCAAAAATTCGCTCAGTACCGTAACGCGGCGGGGGCGGAGGGTGCCGGGTGGGGTGACCAGTTGCACGGCGACGGGGGGGAGTTGCCAGTCGCACAGGGTGGCTTGCAGTTGGCCGGTTTCGATTTCGGACCAGGCGAGAAATTCGGGCAGCAGGGCCAATCCCAAACCGGCGCGCAGGGCGGGGAGCAGGGCCTCGGCGTTGTTGGCGCGCAGGGAACCGGGGGGGATGGGGGTGCTGTATTCGCCTTTGGCGGGGTGGGTGAAGCGCCACAGGTCGCGGTTGCGGCCGTAGGTGTAGAGCAGCCCTTGCATGGCGCCGAGATCTTGCGGGTGCTGCGGGTGGCCGTGGCGGGCGAAATAGGCGGGGCTGCCGACGAGCAGGATGCGCACCTGGCACAGGCGGCGGGCGAGCAGGGAGCTATCGGACAGGTTGGCGATGCGCAGGGCGAGATCGAAGCCGCCGGCGACGAGATCGATCAGTTCGTCGGTGAGGGAAAGCTCGATCGAGACATCGGGGTAGCGGGCGAAGAATGCGGGCAGGCAGGGCGCCAGATGGCTGACGCCGAAGGACATGGGGGCGGCGAGGCGGATCAGGCCGCGCGGGCGGCTGGATTGGTCGGCGGCCTCGGATTCCAGGGTTTCGCCGGTGGCAAGCAGATGTTTGGCGCGATCGAAGGCGGCGCGTCCGGTTTCGCTGAGGGCGAGGCGGCGCGAGGTGCGGTGAAACAGGGTGCTGCCGAGGCGTTGTTCCAGGCGGGTGACAAGCTTGGAGACGGTGGCTTTGGACAGGGCCAGTTCGTCGGCGGCGCGCGAGAAGGAGCCGGTTTCGGCGACTTTGACGAAGGCGGCCCAGGCTTCGAAATCGGGGAGTTTTGTCATGGCGCGGCCTGTAATATGGTCAGTAATGGAAACAATATGTTTCGATCTTTTCTATTTTTAATGCAATCGAAAAGGTCCACCTTCGGCTCAACCAAGTTTGGGCAACCAAAGGAGATCAACATGATCGAACGCAGGTCTTTCGAGAGTCTCGGGGGTGAAAACCACGGTTGGCTTGACGCCAAACATCATTTCTCGTTTGCCAATTATCATGATCCCAAGCGGATGAATTGGGGCAAGCTGCGGGTGTGGAACGATGATACCATCGCGCCCAACAGCGGGTTTCCGGCCCATCCGCATTCGGACATGGAGATTATCACCTATATCCGCGAGGGGGCGATCACCCATGAAGACAGCATGGGCAATCGCGGCCGCACCGAAGCCGGCGATGTGCAGGTGATGAGCGCGGGGAGCGGGATTTATCACTCGGAGGCCAATCTGGAACCGGAGGCGACACGCCTGTTTCAGATCTGGATCGTGCCGAACCAACGCGGCAAGGCTCCCAGTTGGGGCAGCAAGCCGTTTCCGCGCGGTGATCGGGCCGGGAGGTTTGTGGTGCTGGCGAGTGGGTTTGCCGATGACGCCGATGCCTTGCCACTGCGCGCCGATGCGCGGGTGTTGGGGGCGGCGATCAAAGCGGGCGAGGAGATTACCTATGCGATTGATCCCGGCCGCCATGTCTATGTGGTTTCGGCGGCGGGCAAGATCGAAATCAATGGCGTGGCGTTCAATCCGCGGGATGGCGCCGCGGTCACGGACGAGAGCGAATTGCGGATCAAGGCGGCCAGTGACGCCGAGATCGTGATGGTTGATGCGGCTTAATTTAATATAAAGGAGACTGAACGATGGCCAAGGTTTTGGTGCTTTATTATTCGGCTTACGGACATATCGAGACGATGGCGAATGCGATCGCCGAGGGCGCGCGGGGCGCCGGGGCGAATGTGGAGATCAGGCGCGTGCCGGAATTGGTGCCGGAAGCGGTGGCGAAATCGTCGCATTTCAAGCTCGATCAGGCGGCGCCGGTGGCGACGGTTGCGGAACTGGCTGAATATGACGCGATCATTGTCGGCACGGGCACCAGGTTTGGGCGGATGTCTTCGCAGATGGCCAATTTTCTTGATCAGGCCGGGGGTTTGTGGGCGCGTGGGGCGCTGAACGGTAAGATCGGCGCGGCTTTCAGCTCGACCGCGACGCAGCATGGCGGGCAGGAAACCACGCTGTTTTCGATCATCACCAATTTGCTGCATTTCGGCATGATCATTGTTGGGTTGCCGTATAGTTTTCAGGGCCAGATGAGATTGGACGAGGTGGTGGGTGGTGCGCCTTATGGGGCAACGACAATTGCCGCGGGCGATGGATCGCGGCAGCCGAGTGCCACGGAATTGGACGGGGCGCGGTTTCAGGGGCGGTTGGTGGCCGAGGTGGCGATCAAGCAGTTTGGGTGATTGGTTGTCGTTACGAGTGTAGCGAAGCAATCGGGAGAAGAAAATGGATTGCTTCGCAATCGCTCGCCATGACGGCGGAAAGGGTGGTGCCTGGAATGGTGGGTGATAGGACCCACCCTGCAAGTGAGTTAATGACGGCAGTTATGTCAGCGACGTACTAAAATTAATAAAAGTTTTTTGCGTCTTTTTTCAAAAAAGAAGTCTCTTTCTTCATTCTGATTCCGATTGATACTTGCTTGCTGAAAATCCCAGCCGGACGCGGAAATTGTCGTAGCCGAAGGCGCTGTCGCGTTGCGCGGTGCCGTCTTCGTGCAGCACGAACAGGTCGGGCAGGGCCATGCCGTTGAAGGTGTTGTTCTGCACAAAGCTATATTGCAGCATGTCGCGGAAAATCAGGCGGTCGCCGATCTTGAGCGGTTCGGGAAAAGAATATTCGCCGATCACATCGCCGGTCATGCACATATTGCCGCCGAGGACGTAGTTGTGGGGGAATTCTCCCGGTTCGCCTGATCCGATCAGGGGTTGGCGGTAATTCGCTTGCAGCACGATCGGCATGTGGCAATTGGCGGAGGTATCGAGAATGGCGATGTCTTTTTGATTGCGGTGGAAATCGAGCACCGTTGTCACCAGATAGCCGGCTTCATAGACCAATGCGCCGCCGGGCTCGAAGATGACTTCGACATGGGGGAATTGGGCGCGAAAACGGCGCACGGCGGCGATGAGCACATCGACATCATAGTCGGGGTGGTTGAAATAATGGCCGCCGCCGAAATTCACCGCCTTCACGCGCCTGACGATATCGCCGAATTGACCGGCGATCAGGTCGATGAGTTTGGCGGAACTGTCGTGCAGACAGTCGCACAACACATGGGCGTGCAGGATGTCGAGTTCTTCCCACGGCACCTGGTCGAATTCTTCCGGCAGCGTGCCAAAGCGCGAGCAGGGTGCGCAGGGATTATAGAGATCGCCGCCGATGGCGCTGTTGGAAAATCCGGGATTGATGCGCAATCCGGCTTTTTTGCCCTTGGCTTTGACGCGCGGCAGAAAGCGGGCGAGTTGCGCCGGGGTGTTGAAATAAATATGGTCGGCGAGATCGCTCAGCGCGTCGAATTCGCTTTCCTTGTAGGCGGGAACATAGACATGGACCTCCTTGCCGAATTCCTCGCGGCCCAGGCGCGCTTCGAACAGGCCGCTGGCGGTGGTGCCGTCGAGTACTTCGCGCATCAGCGGGAACAGGGCGGGCATGGCGAAGGCCTTGGTTGCCAGCAGAATCTTGCAACCGGTTTCGCGTTTGATGCGCGCCGCGGTGGCGAGATTCGCCCTCAGCGCCGTGATGTCGGCGACGTAAGCGGGGGTGGGGATGTTGGCGAGGGATGTTTGAAGCATTTCGTCCAGTTCTCAACGGCCCGATGAATTGGTTGAAATTCATCGGGCCTTGGGTATCAGGCGGCCGGAAGCTCGGCCGGAATGTCGGATTCGGATCCCGGCGTTACATCCTTGACGTGCCACGGCAGGCCCTGGCGCGCGACTTCTTCCAGGAACGGTTTGGACGGCAATTGTTCGGCGTTGAATACGCCTTTGCCGGTCCATAGACCCTTCATCATCACCAGCGCCGCCGTCATCGCCGGAACGCCGGCGGTATAGGAGACCGCCTGCGAGCCGATCTCGTCGTTGCAGACGGCGTGGTCGCTGTTGTTGTAGATGATCTTGCTGACCGGCTTGCCGTCCTTGATGCCGTGCATAATGCAGCCGATCGAGGTTTTGCCGGTATAGTTGATGGCCAGCGACGAAGGGTCGGGCAGCATGAAGGCCAGGAATTGCAGCGGCACGATCTCGACACCCTTGTAGATGACGGGATCGATGCGCGTCATGCCGACATTTTGCAGCACGTCCAGGTGCTTGATATAGTTGTCGGAGAAGGTCATCCAGAAGCGGATTTGCTTGAGTCCGCGCAGGTTGTGAACCAGGGATTCTTCTTCTTCGTGATAAATCAGAAAGCCCTTGCGCAGGCCCACGCCGGGGAAATCGATCATGCGGGAAATGCTGAGCGGGTCGATGCCGACCCATTCGCCGTTCTTCCAGTAGCGGCCGCGCGCGGTGATCTCGCGGATGTTGATTTCGGTGTTGAAATTGGTGGCAAACGCCTTGCCATGATTGCCGTCGTTGCAATCGATGATGTCGACGTAATGGATTTCGTCCATCAAATTTTCCTGCGCATAGGCGCAGTAGATGTTGGTGACGCCGGGATCGAACCCGCAGCCGAGCACGGCCATCAAGCCCTTCTCGCGGAAACGCTCGTGATAGGGCCACTGCGTTTCATAGGTGAAGCCGGCTTTGTTGCGGACCTCGGAGCAGGCGGTGTCGATGTAATGCGCGCCGGCTTCCAGGCAGGCGTCCATGATCGCCAGATTTTGATAACCCAGCGCCATATTGATGACGATGTCGGATTTCTGCCGCTTTATCAGGGCGGTAAGTGCCGCGACATCCTCGGCGTCGATCTCGGACACCGTGATTTCGCTTTTGCATTGTTTCTGCACGGCCTGGCAACGGCTCAGGGTGCGCGAGGCCAGGTGGACTTGCTTGAATATATCGCGATTCATCGCGCATTTCTTGGCGACGACAGCGCCCGCGGCGCCGGCACCGATAATCAGAACATTTTCCATGCAATAACTCCTGTGGGCCTCTGTGGACTTGGAATCGAAGACGGCCCTCTGTTTAGACGAGCATCTATATGAGTCAATGGCGTGGCAAAACCAGTTTATTGGGCGGTTTGGCTCGGTTTGTCACCAAAACATCATGCGACGCCCGCAGGTGCGCCGCTCAAACGGCCAACAGCGAAAGCCGGAGCAGTTGCGTGCTCCGGCTGATCGGTTTTTCGGCGATTGATCGCAGAAAGGCTTAGAAGCCTTCGCGTTCGACGCGCTTGCGCTCCAGCTTGCGGGCGCGGCGCACGGCCTCGGCGGCTTCGCGGGCGCGGCGCTCGGAGGGCTTTTCATAGTGACGACGCAATTTCATTTCGCGAAACACACCTTCGCGCTGCATCTTTTTCTTCAGCGCCTTGAGCGCTTGATCAACATTGTTATCGCGAACGAGAACCTGCACTTGGCCGCCTTCTTCTGCTTTGGCGACCAATCAACGGACCATCCGTCGAGAGGAGCCACACGCACACACGTTAGAGACATACAAACCCCGGCTTTCACCAGGAAGGCGGCGGCTATAACATGGGTCTGTTGCGAACGCCAAGTGTTTGTGGGCGGTTTGGGGAGGAAATTTCAAATGGCGTTGCTGAAAATTGCGCGAATGGGGCATCCTGTGTTGTTTCAACACGCAAAAGCGGTCGCCGATCCGGGGAATCCGACCATCCGGCGGCTGGTGGATGATATGATCGAGACGATGCTGGACGCGCCTGGTGTGGGCCTGGCGGCGCCGCAAGTGCATGTTTCACTGCGACTTTTTGTGTTTCGGGTGCCTGGCGCGCGCGCCGGCGAAGGATCCGAGATCCCGCCGGGCGTGTTGATCAACCCCAGGATCACGTTTTTAAGTGAAGAAATAATGATGTGCACCGAAGGCTGCCTTTCGATCCCCGCCATGCGCGGCATCGTGCCTAGATTTGCGCATATCCGCTATCGCGGGGTGGATTGCGATGGACGGGTGGTGGAGGCCGAGGCGCGCGGGTTTCACGCCAATGTGATCCAGCATGAGTACGATCATCTGGACGGGATTTTATACCCGATGCGCCTCGTCGATTTTACCAGTTTCGGTTATGCTGCGGAATTCGCTAATGCCGCCAACGGAGACGCCCCATGAGCCGCCAGCAATCCATCATCGAACGCAGTCCGGAACGTGACGACGCGCTGTTGCGCCTGATGGGCGCCGACCCGTTCCCCGGCTGGAATGTCGCGGGGTTGCGGGCGGTGGCGGGCGAGCACGCGGATTTGCTGTTTCTGGGCGGGGCGGCCGAGATGGTGGAAGCCTCGATCGATCTGGCCGACCGGCGCATGGAGGAAGCAGCGGGCGAGATCGACATGGAGGGCTGGCACACGCCGCAACGCATCCGGGCGGTGGTGGCGTTGCGGCTGCAACAGAACCGGCCCCACCGGGTGGCGATCGGGCGGTCGTTGGTGGTGCTGGGCTTGCCGGGGCGCGGCCTGGTGGCGGCGCGCGCGGCGGCGCGCACGGCGGATTCGATCTGGGTGGCGGCCGGGGATCAATCGGTGGATTTCAGTTGGTACACCAAGCGGGCGATCCTGGCGCCGATTTATGCGGCGACATTGCTCTATTGGCTGGCCGACCGCGGCGGTGACGACACGGCGACGCTGGCGTTCTTGGACAAACGTCTGGCCGCGACCGCGGTGATCGGCAAGCTCAGGCGCAGGTTGTTTCCAAAGGCGGCTTAGGGTGTGATCGCCTCCTCCACCCTGGAAACACGGCACAGCAGCGCGCGCAGTTGATAGGTGCCCATGGCGGGATCGTAGGGGGCCTGGTTGTCGGTCAGCAGATTGGCGTTGGATTTCCACACGCCATAGTCCGGGCCGGGTTCTTCGGGGAACCACCAGGCATGTTCGGTGTTGATCACCCGCGCGTCGATGCCGGTGGTGATTTTGGCCTTCTGCTTGATGCGTCCACGCTTGGTTTCGATCCACATCCAGTCGCCGCTGGTGATGCCAAGCCGTGCCGCGGTGTCGGGATGGATTTCCGCCTGGGGGTCGCGCCGCGCCTTGCGCAACCGCCCAATCTGGCGATGTTCCGAGTTGAAGAAATAGGGGATGCGCCCGCCGGTGGTGAGCACGAGCGGAAATTCCTTGGCGATTTCGGGGCTGCTGACGGGGCTTTCCGGCGGTTCCTCGAAATAGGGCAGTGGCGGATAACCCATGTCTTCAAAGCGCGTGGAATAGAGCTCGATCTTGCCGGTGGGCGTCTTGAAGCCGCGTTCCTCGTATTTGCGGTATTTAAACGGGATTTTGACGAAGCCTTTTTCACATAGTTCCTCGAAGGTGATGCCCAGTCCCTTGAGTTGGTCGTTCAACACGTCGCGGACTGGCTCGGTACACGAATCGAGTTTCATCCGCCGGGCCAATTCGACGAAAATCTCCTCGTCGGCCATGCATTCGCCCACCCGTACCGCGCGTTGCTGACCCAGAACGACGTTGGCGGCGATGGTTGGCAGACCGGCGAGCTGATCCAGTTCGGGCCATGACGCGGCGGGAAGCACGATATCGGCCAGCTCCGCCGTTGGCGTCATGAACAGATCCGCATTGACGATGAAATCGAGCTTCATCAGCGATTCGTAAACCTGCGACGTGTTGGCATAGGTGGTCAGGGCGTTGCTGCCGAACATCAGAAAGGCCTTGACCGGATAGGGCACGCCCTCGCGCATGGCTTGCAGCAGGGTGGGGATGTGGGCGGCGGGCAGATCGGCGCCTTCGCCGGCCAGCAGCTTGAAGCGGTCGGCGCCCAGCCGCTTGGCATTGGCCTCGGGGGTGAGTTTTTCGATCAGGCTGGGGAAGCGGCCGAGACCTTTCATGCCGAACACCCAACCGCCGGGCACGTCGATGTTGCCGGTGAGCACGGGCAGCATCGACAGCGCGCGGATGGTCTGGATGCATTTGGGTGTGTGTTCGATGGCGCAGCCCCATTCCAGCAGTGATGGCTTGATGGCGGCGAACAGACGGGCGGCGGCGCGGATTTTATCGGCGGGCACCCAGGTGATCGGTTCGGCCCATTCGGGGGTGTATTGCGCGACATGTTTGGCCAGGGCGTCGAAGCCGTGGGTCCATTCGCGCACGAATGGTTCGTCGTAAAGTTTTTCGCCGATGATCACGTTGAGCATGGCAAGGCCCAGCGCATCGTCGGTGCCGGGGCGCAGTTGCAGCCAGATTTCGGCGCGCTTCGCCAGTTCGGTTTCGCGCGGGTCGACCACGATGATGCGTGGATTATGGGCGAGCGCCTCGCGGACGTTGAAGCGGGTCTCGCCGTCGGGGCCGGAATTGATGGGATTATGGCCCCAGAACATGATGCATTTGGCGGGAACGTCGCCGGTGAAATCGCTGACGGGGAAATCCCCCATGGTCAGGATGCAGGTGTTCACCCTGGGGTGAAAACACTGCGCGAAGCCCGGCTCGCACCAATTGGGAGTGCCGAGCGCGTGGCCGAAACGGGAAACCCAGCGGATGTGATGCCGCCCGGTGCCGGTGCCAAGGGCGATGGCCTCGGCGCCGTATTCGCTGCGGATCGCCAGCAACCGGGTTGAAATTTCGTCGAGCGCGTCATCCCAGGAAATGCGCTCCCACTGGCCCGAACCGCGCTTGCCGATGCGGCGCATGGGGTATTTCAGCCGGTCGGGGTGGTAAACCAGATCGCGCGTGACCGTGCCGATCGGGCACAACGCGCCGTGATTCAGCGGTGAGTCGGGGTCGCCCTCGACCTTGATCAATTCGCCGTCTTTCACATGAAGCAAGGCGCCACAGCCGCCGTGGCAACTGCGGCAGACGCTTTTCAAAATCACGGTAGCGGAATCACTGTCGCTCATGGACGTTTTCCTTATTATTGTTCGGGGCGAGCCGGGTGCCACAAACGGCGATCGGTTTCGCGTTCGTAGCCTTTGCCGTTGGGAAAGCTCACCAACTCAAGCTGCATACCCCAGGGTGACAGAAAATAGACCCAGGTCTGGCCGCCGTTGGCGCCGCCGGTTCGCACGGTTGGCGCGCCCAGAACCCGCACCCCATTGGCTTTCAGATAGGCCACGGCGGCGTCGATGTCGTCCACGTAGAAGGCGAGATGATGGCCGCCCACGTCGCTGTTTTTTGGCGGCGCGGGGTTTTGATCGGGGGCCTCGTATTCGAATAGTTCGAAATTGGAGCCATGGCGGCAGCGCAGGAATTTCAGCCGCTTCATCACCGTGCGGGGGTGGACATTGAGATGGCTGGCCATCCAATCGCCTGCGGTGTCCTGGAACGGGCCCAATTCGTAAAACGGCTCGCAGCCGATCACGTTGACAAAGAACGCCACCGCCTCGTCGAGATTGGGGACGGTGAAACCGATATGGTCGGTTCCTCTTAGGCCGGGCAGGCCGACCGCTTTGGATGACATCGAGGCCTCCTATTCCGCTGCCAGACGTTGACCGATTTCAGCCATCGCGCGCACCAATCCCGCACGTATTTCCTCGGCGCCGACAAACGCCGCGCGTTCCAGCACTTTGGACACGCTGGGAGCTGCTTCGCCGCCGTGGATGCGTTGAACCGGGGCATCGAGCCAATCGAAAAACCGGCGTTGCACCTCGTCGACCACCAAAGCGCCGTAGGAAGCGGTTAGCCCGCCTTGTTCCAGCACCACCACATTGTTGGTTTTGCGGATGCTGTCGCCGATGGTGTCCCAATCTAGTCCGGCGCGGTCGAGCGAGCGCAAATCGACGACTTCGATGTCCAATCCCATGTCGTCGGCGATTTTGACCGCCAACGGCACCATCGCCAGATAGGTCAGCACCGTCAGCTTTGAGCCGCGCCGCACCAGCTTGGCCTTGCCCAGCGGGATGTAATAATCGAGATCCTGCAGCGGCCCCGGACCGGTGGAGGTGTAAAGCCCGACATGTTCGATCACCAGCACGGGGTCCTGGCAGCGCAGCGCGCTGTTCATCAGCCCGACATAATCGAACGGCGTCGATGGGGCGACGATGCGCCAACCCGGCCAGGCGGCGTAAAGCCCGGCGGGATCCATCGAATGTTGCGCGCCATAGCCCGTGCCGATGGCCACTTTGGTGCGCAGCACCAGCGGCATGGGGGTTTCGCCGCCGAACATATGACGCGCCTTGGCGATCTGATTGAACAATTGATCGGCGGCGACCAGGGCGAAATCGGCATACATCAGTTCGATCACCGGACGATAGAGTCCGTCCATGGCGATGCCGCCGCCGACGCCGGCGAAAGCCTGTTCGGTGATCGGGGTTGGCACGATCCGGCCGGGAAAGCGATCGAACAGGCCGCGGGTGGCGCCGTTGGTGCCGCCTTTCAGGCGATGAATGTCCTCGCCGAAGATGACGAGGTCGTCTTCAAGCTCCATCCGCCTTGCCATCACCCCGGCCACCGCGTCGATGAATTTCATCTCGCCCACCGGGCCGCTGGCGGTTTCCAATTCCTCGGTGCGGACGCCGCTCAGTTCGGAAAGATTGCCGCGCACGCCTTGGTCGCGAAATTCCGGGTGCGGCCACAGGCTGGGGATGATGCGGCGCTTGTTGCCGTCGGGTTCGGTCACGCGCTCGGCGGTTTGGCGCATGGCTTCTTCGGCGCGGAATCGAATGGCCTGATCCTCGCCTTCGGTCAGCCAGCCGCGCTCGATCATTTCACGCGCCACGCGCCGGATTGCGTCGCGTTGGCGCCAGGATTGTTCTTCGTCCTTGCTGCGATAGCCGAAGGCGCTGCCGGGCAGGGGGCCGCTGTGGTGCAGATAGCGATAGAGCACGGCCTCGATGACGGTGGGGCCGCCACCGCTGCGCATGATCTCCAGCGCCATTCTGGTGGCGGCGTGAACGGCCACGGGGTCCATGCCGTCCACCCGGAACGAGGGAATGCCGAACGCCAGCCCCCGGGCCGACAGGCGCGTTTCCTTGGTGGCCTCGGTCAGCGTGGTGGAAACGGCGTAGGCGTTGTTTTCCACAAAGAAGCAAATCGGCAGTTGCCATAGCGCCGCGAGATTCATCGATTCAGGCACCGCGCCGATATTGGCGGCGCCGTCGCCGAAATAGCTGAACACCACATTGCCAGTTCCCTGGCGTTTTTTCGACCAGGCGAGGCCGGTGGCCAGCGGAACGCCGCCGCCGACGATGGCGTTGGTGCCCTGCGCACCGGCTTCGGCCCAACGCAGATGCATCGATCCGCCCCGGCCCTGGCAGAATCCGGGCGACAGGCCCATGATTTCCGCCAGCGTGCGGTAGAGAAAATGGGAGATCGCGGGGTCCATCGCGGCGCTGGCGAGGTTGCAGCCGCCGTCCTCGATGTGCTTCAGGCCCTTGGCGAGAAACTGATGATGGCCGCGGTGAGAGCCGGTGATGAGATCGTGACTGTTCAGCAAATCCAGCGAAGCAACCGTGGCGCCTTCCTGGCCGATGCTGGAGTGGGCCGGACCATGCACCAATCCTTCGCCTTCAAGCCGCAAGACGGATTCTTCGAAGGCGCGGATCAAATGCAGGCGATGCAGCATTTTCAACAGCCGTTCCTGGCCGATGTCGTTCCAATCTTCCGGGGTGGAGCGAATCTCCTTCCAGGCCGCCGCGGGGGCAAGGTCCATAATTATCGTCATGTCCAAATTCCCTCGTTTTCCTCGCTTGGGCTCAGGCGCAAGCCAGAACGCCTGCGCGGTGGCGCTGCGTTTTGGCGGCGAAGCGGTCGATCACCTCGATCACATCATCGACCACCTGCTTGCCGACGCCGTCGGTGATGAAAACCATGCGGCTGCGGTGATCTTCCGTGGGCCAGCCATCCAGCCATGATAATTCGTGCAGCACCGTCTGGGCGCCTTGCAAAACAGCGGGTCGCAAGGGGCTTTCGGCGATGTTCAGCAGCCCCTTTATCCGCAGCAGGCGCGGCCCGAGATTGTCGGTGAGCGCACGCAATATAAGGTGGAGCACCTCATGCGGGATCGGTTCGGGGCGCACGATGCAAAAGGATTTGATGTCGGCGCCGTGCGGCTGGGCGTGGTCGCTGTTGATTTGCCGCCAGCGCAGGGTTGTCTCGAATTCATAGTCGGGAAGCTCGATGCAAGACGCCAGCAGACTGTTGGCGCGCAGACCTTCCGCGGCCTCCAAGACCAGCGCCGCCGGATTGATGGCGCGCAGTTGCACTGTCAATTGATCGATCGATGCACGGTCGCCCAGCAGATCCGTCTTGGTCAGCACCAGCCGGTCGGCCATGGCCGCCTGCCGGGCGGATTCGGGGTGGTTTTCAAGCGTGGCAAGACCATTGATCGCATCGACGGTGGCGATGATGCCGCCCAGCGAATATTGGCTGTTGATGACCGGATCGGTGAGAATCAGCCCGATCACCGAACAGGGATCCGCAAGCCCGGTGGTTTCGATCACCACCCGGTCGAATTTCGGCATCGATCCCAGCCCGCGGCGATAGATCAGATCGCGCAGGGTGTTGACCAGATCTCCCTTCACCGAACAGCACAAACAGCCGTTGGTAAGCAGGATGATCTGATCGCTGCTGCTTTCGATCAGATGGTGGTCGAGCCCGATTTCACCGAACTCGTTGACCACCACCACGGTTCCGGCCGCGTTGCCGTCGCGTAACAGGCCATTCAGCAGCGTCGTCTTGCCGCTGCCGAGGAAGCCTGTGATCACGCTGATCGGAATTCTGGCCATCATGCCTCGCCCTTGGAATCAGAACACGTCGCAGCCGGGAAGGCCGCAGGAAATCAGGCGATCGGACGGGAAATTGGTGATCACCTCGCAGCCGTCCTTGGTGACAACCACCTCTTCCTCGATCCGCGCGGCGCCGGAGCCATCGGCGGCGCCTTTCCAGGTTTCGACCGCAAACACCATGCCTTCCTTGAGCACGGTATTGTGGCCCGAAAAGCGGCGGCTGATGATCGGGCGCTCCCACAGCGACAGGCCGATGCCATGGCCATATTGCAGCAGAAATGCCTCGTCCTCGTTGCGATAGCCGAATTCCTCGGCGGCGGGCCAAGCCGATGCGACTTCGTCCACTGTCGCGCCGGGCCGAATGGCGTCGATCGACGCGCTGATCCATTTGGAGGCTGTCTCGTAGGCTTCGATCTGGTGCTTGTTGGGTTCGCCGCAGACGAAGGTGCGATAGTAGCAGGTGCGATAGCCGTTGTAGGAATGCATGATGTCCAGATACACCATGTCGCCGGGCTGGATGATCCGGTCCGAAAACGTGTGCGAATGCGGCGTGCCGCGTGGACCGGAGACGGAGTTGATGCACTCCACCCGTTCCGACCCCAGACGGAACAGGCGATCGTGGGCGATGGCCACCAGATCGCTTTCGCGCGCGCCGGGGCGGATGGCTTTGCAGATGTCGTAATAGGTGGCGTCCACCATGCCGGCGGCGACCTTGAGCAGTTCGATCTCCTCGGCGGTTTTCACCTCGCGGGCGTCGAGCATGGCCTGTTGCCCGTCCACCACTTCGATCCCCGCGGCTTCGAGCGCGCGCAGCATCGGCAATTCGAGCAGATCGATCCCCAGTGGCTTTCCGGTGATGCCGTAATGGGCCATCATCTTTTTGATCTGCTTGGCAAAGTCGATCTGCGCGCCAACATCGGGCGGCAGCGCGCCTTGCAGGTTGCTGATCGGGGCGGCCACGCGATCGGCGATCCAGGGAGAGCTGATGCGTTTGGCCGGCGGGGCGGGATCCCACAGATAGGGTTCGCCGTCCGCCGGGCACAAGGCGTAGCGATCGAACTTGTCGCGCGCCCACTCGCCGATATGGGTGCCGGTGATATAGCGGACGTTGTCCACAT